>DATMIN010000151.1:0-5153 GCA_035554275.1 Burkholderiaceae bacterium | reverse complement strand
CGCGAACAGCGGCGCCGGGATCGGCACCGGCACCGGCATCACGAAGATCGAGCTCGACGGGTGGTACAGGATCGACGCGAACAGCACCGCGAGGATCGCGCCCGAGGCGCCCAGGCTCGCGTACGCCGGGTCGTGGTGATGCCGCAGCCAGGTGCCGGCGTCGCCGGCGAGCAGCCCGAACGCGTAGAGCGCGAGGAACGCGGGCGTGCCGAGCGTGCGTTCGAGGCCGAAGCCGAAGGCCCAGAACGTGAACGCGTTGAAGATCAGGTGCGCGAGATCGGCGTGCAGGAAGCCGCTCGTCACGAGCGTCAGGTACTGCGCGCGCGGCACCAGCCAGTGCGGGCGGAACAGATGCCGGTCGATCGCGGCCGGGTTGCGCAGCAGCGTGTAGCCGCTCGCCGCGAGCATCGCGACCAGCACGAGCATCGCGCCGGGCGTGTCGCCGACCAGCGCGTCGAGCGCTGGCATCAGCCGTTCGCGATCCGCGCGACCAGCGCGGCCGTGAACGCGGCGGTGCCGGCCGTGCCGCCGAGGTCGCCGGTGCGCACGTTGTCGAGGTTCAGCGTCGCGTCGAGCGCCGTGCGCAGCCGCGTCGCGAGGTCGTGGTGCTTGACGTGGTCGAGCATCAATGCGGCGGCGAGCAGCAGCGCGGTCGGGTTGGCGACGCCGCGCCCGGCGATGTCGGGCGCCGAGCCGTGCACCGCCTCGAAGATCGCCGCGTCTGTCCCGATGTTCGCGCCCGGCGCCATGCCCAGGCCACCGACGAGCCCGGCGACGAGGTCGGACAGGATGTCGCCGAACAGATTCGTCGTGACCAGCATGTCGAACTGCCACGGGTTCAGCACCAGCTTCATCGCGCAGGCGTCGACGATCACCGTGTCGAGCACGAAGCGGCCCTTGTACTGGCGCTCGTAGAGCTCGAGGCCGGTCTCGAGGAACAGGCCGGTCAGCGCCTTCATGATGTTGGCCTTGTGGACCAGCGTGACCTTCTTGCGCCCGGTCGCCACCGCGGTTTCGAACGCGTACTCGATCAGCCGGCGGCTGCCGGCGCGGGTGTTGATGCCGGTGGCCATCGCGACGGCGTGCGGGTCGCCGTCGATCGGCACGTAGTGCTCGTGGCCGATGTACAGGCCCTCGAGGTTCTCGCGCACGACGACCAGATCGATCTTGTCGAAGCGCCCGCCGGGGATGATCGTGCGCGCCGGGCGCAGATTCGCGTAGAGCTGGAACTCCTCGCGCAGCCGCACGTTCGACGAGCGATAACCGCCGCCCGACGGCGTCTCGAGCGGCCCTTTCAGCGCCAGCCGGGTGCGCCGGATGCTGGCGAGCGTGGCCGCGGGCAGCGGGTCGCCGGCGGCCTGCACGCCGGCCAGGCCAGCCACTTGCCGGTCCCACTCGAACGGCGCCTTCAGTGCATCGAGCGCGGCCAGCGTCGCGTCGACGATCTCGGGGCCGATGCCGTCGCCGGGGATCAGCGTGGCGGGGATGCGGGGGTCGGTCATCGGGGTTCCTCCGGTCAGGCGCGCGTGAACAGCAGCACCGCGTTCGTGCCGCCGAATGCGAACGAGTTGCTGAGCGCCGCCTCGAGTTTCGGTGCGGCGGTGCCGGGCTCGTGCACGAGGTTCATCCGGCATGCCGGGTCGGGCTCGGCGCAGTGTGCGTTCGGCGGCAGCGCGCGGCGCTGCAGCGCGAGCACGGTGATCAGCGCCTCGAGCGCGCCGGCCGCGCCGAGCAAGTGGCCGTGCAGCGCCTTGGTCGAGCTGACCCGCAGCGTGTCGAGATCGGCGCCGAAGACCTGCGCGAGTGCGTCGCGTTCGACCACGTCGCCGACCTTCGTCGCGGTGCCGTGCGCGTTGCAGTAGCCGATGTCGCGCGGCGCGAGGTCGGCGCGCCGCAGCGCCGCGCGCAGCGCGCGCGCCTGGCCGGCGGCATCGGGCTTGGTCAGATGCGTCGCGTCGCAGCCGACGCTCCAGCCGGCGAGCCGCGCATGTGCCGGTGCGCCGCGCGCGCGGGCGCGATCGGCGCGCTCGAGGATCAGGAACGCCGCGCCCTCGCCGAGCGCGAAGCCGCTGCGGTCGGCCGCGAACGGGCGCACCGCGCGCGCCGCCGCGTCGGGCGCGAAGCTCGCGAGCGTCTGCATCGCCTGCCACGCGAGCACCACGCCGGGCACGATCAGCGCCTCGCTGCCGCCGGCGATCGCCACATCGATCTCGCCGCGCTGCACCGCCGCTGCGCCCTCGGCGATCGCGACCGCGGCCGAGGCGCAGGCGACCGAGTACGTCAGCACCGGCCCGTGCACGCGCTGGCGCAGCGCGATCTGCGCCGCGCCGGCGTTCGGCATGAATGCGGGGATCGTCAGCGGCGGCACGCGCGCGCCGCCGCGGTAGGCCGCTTCGAGGGCCGCCGCGCCGCCCATGCCGCAGCCGTAGAACACGCCGACGCGCTCAGGCTCGACCGCGTCGCCGGGCGCGCCGAGGCCGGCGTCGCGCCAGGCCAGGTCGGCGGCGGCCGCGGCGAGCTGGCTGACGCGGTCGACGCCGGGCAGCTGCAGCTTGGTGAACCAGCGCGATTCGTCGAACGCGGCGGTGGCCGCGGCGGCCGGCTTCGGCAGCTCGGGGAACACGATGCGGATCGCCGATTCGCCGCGCCACAGCGCCTCGAACATCGCCCCGGGCTCGTCGCCGTGCGGCGCGATCGCGCCGAGCCCGGTGACCGCAACCTGGTGGCTCACGCCGCCTGCTTGGCGCGGACCCTGTCGACCGCGGTGGCCAGCGCGGCCAGCGTGTCGATGTTCGAATCCTCGTCGCTCATCGAGATGCCGTAGCGGTCTTCGATCGCGAACAGGCACTCGACCAGCGCGAGCGAGTCGATGCCCTTCTCGCGCATCGACGCATTCGGGTCGAGATCGGCGATCGGGATGCCGAACTTCTCGTGGACCAGGGCTTGCAATTCTTCCAAGGTCGTCATGGTGCGATGTCCGTCGACATGCGGTCGATGATATCTGCTCGCACCGGCGCGGCGACCCCGCGCCTGGGCGGCGCGGCCCAGCGCAACGACGCCAGCGCGAACGCCGCGCCGAGCAGCGCGCCGGCGGCCACGTCGAGCACCACGTGCTGCTTGGTCGCGAGCGTCGACCACGCGATCGCGGCGAACCACGCGAGGTTGATCAGACGCAGCACGAGCGGCGCGCGCGCGTCGCGCAGCAGCGGGTCGAGCCGCAGCGCGGTGAAGATCGCGACCGCCACGTGCATCGACGGGCACGCGTTGCCGGCGGCGTCGACGCTTTGCAGCATCCGGAAACCCGAGTGCCCGAGATCGGCCGCGGCCAGCGCCGGTATCGCCGTCGGCCAGGCGTAGAAGATCGCCAGGCCGCTGACGCACAGCGCGCCGATCCACAGGCCATAGACGACGAGCTCGCGAAAGCGCAGCTGCAGGCCCGGCGCGACGCCGACGTACAGCCACAGCGACAGATAGGCGGGCAGCGCGGCGGGCTGGAACGGGATCCAGTGGTCGAGCGCGGTCAGCGGCAGCACGACGACCGGGTTGACCGGATGGCGCAGCAGCTGGAAGTAGGCGACGAAGAACAGCCACGTGAACGCGCTCGTGCCGACCAGCTTGAGCAGGAACAGGCGCCGCATCCGCAGCCAGAGGTCGGCCGTCCACGGCGGCGCGGCGCGGTTGGCGAGGGGCAGGGCGGAGCGGCGGTTCATCGCGGTGGCGCTTCGTCGGATGCTAACGCCGCGAACAGGCCCTAAACTCGGCCGCGATGGAAACGCTCCCGCTCGTCACGCTCGGCCGCAGCGAATTGCGCGTGCCGCCGATCTGCCTGGGCACGATGACGTTCGGCGAGCAGGTCGACGAAGCCACCGCGCACGCGATCCTCGACCGCGCGCTCGACACTGGCGTCAACTTCATCGACACCGCCGAGATGTATTCGGTGCCGGTGCGGCGCGAGACCTACGGCGCGAGCGAGCGCATCCTCGGCCATTGGTTCGCGCAGCGGCCCGGTGCGCGCGACAAGGTCGTGCTCGCGAGCAAGGTGGCCGGCCCGGCGCGCAACGCCGACTGGATTCGCAACGGCAGCGCCAACCTCACGCCGCACGAGATCCGCGAGGCCTGCGACGCGAGCCTGGCGCGGCTGCGCACCGACGTGATCGATCTGTACCAGATCCATTGGCCGAACCGCAACACGCTCGGCTTCGGCTCGCTCTACTTCGACCCGACGAAGGAGGCCGAGTACACCTCGATCCACGACCAGCTCGGCGCGCTCGCCGGGCTGGTGCAGGCCGGCAAGGTGCGCTACATCGGCTTGAGCAACGAAACGCCGTGGGGCCTCGCGGAATTCGCGCGGCTCGCGCAGGCGCACGGCCTGCCGCGCGTGGCGACGGTGCAGAACCCGTACTCGCTCGTCAACCGCGTCGTCGACAACGGCCTCGACGAGGCGATGCACCGGCTCGGCGTTTCGCTGCTCGCGTACTCGCCGCTCGCATTCGGGGTGCTGACCGGCAAGTACGACGCCGGCGGCTTCGAAGGCGGCGGCGCGAACGACCGGATGACGCGCTACGAGGCGATGCGCAAGCAGCGCTGGGGCCGGCCCGAGACGCTCGCCGCGGCGCGCCGCTACAACGCGCTGGCGCGCGAGCACGGCCTGACGCCGACGCGCTTGGCGCTCGCGTTCTGCTTCACGAACTGGCGCGTCGCCAGCACGATCATCGGGGCCAACAGCGTCGCGCAGTTCGACGAGAACCGCGCGGCCTGGGGCACGACGCTCGCGCCGGAGTTGCTCGCTGCGATCGACAAGATCCGCTGGGAGCAGCGCGACCCGGCTCAATAGCGCGCTCCATGGCGAAGAAGGGCGCGCACGTCAGCGAGACGCCGGCCACGCAGTGGCTGCGCGCGCACGGCGTCGCGTTCACCGAGCATGTCTACGACTACGTCGAGCATGGCGGCACGGCCGAGTCGGCGCGCCAGCTCGGTGTGGCCGAGCACGCGGTCGTCAAGACGCTGGTGATGCAGGACGAGCGCGCCGCGCCGCTCGTCGTGCTGATGCACGGCGACAAGCAGGTCAGCACCAAGAACCTGGCGCGCCAGATCGGCGCGAAGTCGGTCGAGCCGTGCCCGCCCGAGGTCGCGCAGCGCCACAGCGGCTACCT
>DATMIN010000150.1:0-9260 GCA_035554275.1 Burkholderiaceae bacterium | reverse complement strand
CTTCCGGGTGCTGTTCAACAGCTACTACCAGGGCGTGGGCGAGATGCACCCGCGCGCGCAGCGCGGGCTGATCACGCGGCCGACGCTCGACGAGGTGCTGCGGTACCGCGCCGCGATCGACGAGCGGATGCTGCAGCTGCTCGCGCAGCGCGCCGGCGACCCGGCGATCGCGGGCCTCGTCACGCTCGGCCTGCACCACGAGCAGCAGCACCAGGAGCTGCTGCTGACCGACATCAAGCACGCGCTGAGCGTCAACCCGACGCACGCCCCCTACGCGAAGCGCTGGCCGATGACCAGCGTGCGCGCGCAGCCGCTGCGCTGGATCGCGCAGGCCGGCGGGCTGATCGAGCACGGCTTCGATGCCGAGCGCGACGGCGCGTTCTGCTTCGACAACGAGGCGCCGCGCCACGGCGCCTACACCGCGCCGTTCGAGCTCGCGTCGCGGCCGGTCAACAACGGCGAATACCTTGCGTTCATCGAGGACGCCGGCTACCGCCGCCCCGAGTTCTGGCTCTCGCAGGGCTGGGACTGGGTGCGCGCGGCGCAGCGCCAGGCGCCGCTGTACTGGCACGAGCAGGGCGGGCGCTGGATGGGCCACACGTTGCAGGGCAACGTCGAGATCGACCGGCGCACCCCCGTGTGCCACCTGAGCTTCTTCGAGGCCGACGCGTACGCGCGCTGGGCCGGCGCGCGGCTGCCGACCGAGGTCGAGTGGGAACACGCGGCGCGCCAGCTGCGCCAGCCGGCACGGCCGAACTTCGCCGACCGCGGCGCGTTCCACCCGCTGCCCGCCGAGGGCGACGCGAACGACGAGCCGGTGCAGATGTACGGCGACGTATGGGAATGGACGCAGTCGAGCTACGCCGCCTACCCCGGCTACCGCACGCTGCCTGGCGCGGTGGGCGAATACAACGGCAAGTTCATGAGCAACCAGTACGTGCTGCGCGGCGGCTCGTGCGCCACGCCCGCGGGCCATGTGCGCGCGAGCTACCGCAACTTCTTCCCGACCGACGCGCAGTGGCAGTTCAGCGGCGTCCGTCTCGCCCGTTGAGGCTCAGGAGGTCAGAACGCTCAACACCTCCGAGCGGAACTCGCGCTGGTACAGGATGTAGATCACGCCCAGCGTCGCGAGCATGAACACGTACGGCGAGAAGAACCAGCCGATCGCCGCGAACGCGAAGTAGTAGCCGCGCAGGCCGTCGTTGAAGGTCTCGGCCGCGAGGCCGACGACGCGCCCGGCCTTGTCGGCGAACGCCTCGCGCGATAGGCCCTCGCTCTCGAACCGCTTCGCCTCCGGCGCCGCCGCCATCAGCAGCGCGCCGAACGTGTACTGGCGCATCGACCAGGTGAAGCGGAAGAACGCGTAGACGAAGATCCCGAGCAGCAGCAGCAGCTTCAGGTCGAAGATCAGCGTCGAGGTGCGCGCCGCGAACGGCAGCTCGCGCACGATCTCGTCGGCCTTGTCGCCGGCCAGCACCGCGAGCAGGCCACCGATGATCAGGATCGTGGTCGAGGCGAAGAACGACGGGCTGGTCGAGAGGTTCTGGATCACCACGCCGTCGACGACGCGAACCTCGCGGAACGTCGTCTGCAGCATCCACTGCCGGCGCACCGCGTTGGTGGCCGCCAGCACCGAGCGGCCCGAGCCGGCGCCGTGGCGCGAGTAGTACGCGTACGAGCCCCAGCCGGCGAAGAACACGACGACGGCGATCCAGTCGATCCACGGCAGCACGGTCAGCGCGCGAAGCAGCATCTCCATGGGCGGAAATGTAGCAACTCGCGCCGGCCGCGCCGGCCGCTCCGGTCAGCGCGCGCGCTTCGCGTCGATGCTGATCGCGCCGGCGCCGAACGCGGCCAGCACGAGGAAGCCGCCGGCGATCGAGATGTTCTTCCAGAAGTTGATCGACTGCATCATCACCTGGTCGGCCGGCACGGCCCAGAAGTTGTGGAAGAAGACCGCCGACGCGACGCTGAAGACCGCGAGCGCGAGCGCCGCCCAGCGCGTCATGAAGCCGACGACCACGAGCAGGCCGCCGCCAAGCTCGACGACGATCGCGAGAACCGCGCCGAGCGTGGCCAGCGGCAGCCCCTTCGACGCGATGTAGCCGACGGTGCCCTCGAAGCCGCCGATCTTGCTGGCGCCGGAGGTGACGAAGATCAGCGCGAGCAGGATGCGGCCGATCAGCGCGAGCGGGTTTTGCAGGTTGTTGAGCATGAGGTTTCCTCGAGTTGAAGTGAAGGAGTCGAACAGGGGAATCAGTGCAGGTCGAACACGAGCAGCTCGGCGTCGCGGCCATGCTCGATCGTCAGCTCGGTCTCGCGCTCGAGGCCCAGCGCGTCGCCCGCCGCGAGCGGCTGGCCGTTGACGGTGGCGCTGCCGCGCACGAGGTGGACGTAGGCCTTGCGCGCCGGGTCGAGCGCGCGCCGCAGCGACGCGTTGCCATCGAACAGGCCGCTCCAGATCGACGCGTCGGCGTGGATTGTGACCGATCCGTCGGCTCCGTCGGGCGAGGCGATCAGCCGCAGCGTGCCGCGCTTGCCCGCGGCGTCGAAGTGCCTCTGCTCGTAGCCGGGCTCGATGCCCAGCGCGTTCGGCTCGATCCAGATCTGCAGGAAGTGGGTGGTGCCGCTGCGCGAAAGGTTGAACTCGCTGTGGCGCACGCCGCGGCCGGCGCTCATGCGCTGCACGTCACCGGGGCGGATCACGCCGTCGGCCTTGGCGCCGCCCTCGCCCCCTGTGCCCACAGGGCTCGCTTGTCCATTGCCCATCGAGTCCTTGTGCGCGAGCGCGCCGTCGAGCACGTAGCTGACGATCTCCATGTCGCGGTGCCCGTGGGTGCCGAAGCCGGTGCCGGGGGCGATGCGGTCCTCGTTGATGACGCGCAGGTTGCCGAAGCCCATGCGACGCGGGTCGTGGTAATCGGCGAACGAAAAGCTGTGGTGACTCTTGAGCCAGCCGTGGTCGGCATGGCCGCGGTCGGCGGACTTGCGAACGGTGATCATCGGGGCCTCCTTTGCCATGGCATGACTCTAGATCCGCGCCGCGGTGCGATCGGCGGGCGCACGTTGACGTGAACGTTCAAATAAGATGAACGCCTTCGCGCTTCCGAGCCACCGATGCCCGACCGTCGCAACGTCCTCACGCCCGATGCCCTGACGATGATGGACGTGATCGCGCGCACCGGCAGCTTCGCCGCCGCGGCGCGCGAGCTCGGCAAGGTGCCGTCGTCGCTGACCTACAGCGTGCGCCAGCTCGAGGACGCGCTCGACGTGCTGCTGTTCGACCGCCGCTCGCGCCAGGCCCGCCTCACGCCCGCCGGCGAGGAGCTGCTGAACGAAGGCCGGCGCCTGCTCGAGCAGCTCGACGCGGTCGCGAACCGCGTGCAGCGCGTCGCCACCGGCTGGGAGACGCAACTCAGCATCGCGGTCGATTGCGTGATCTCGCGGCTGACGATGTTCGAGCTGTGCGAATCGTTCTACTCGGTGTGCGTGGTGATGGCCGGCATGAAAGCGCGCGGCGCGAGCACCTCGTCTGCGGCCGCAGCGGCGCCATCGCTCGCCGACGGCGCGACGACGCACACCGGCCCCGGCACCCGGCTGCGCCTGCGCACCGAGGTGATGACGGGAACGTGGGAGGCGCTCGCCTCGGGCCAGGTCGATCTGGCGATCGGCGTCGCGATCGAACGCAGCACGATCGCCGGCGTGCAGATGAAGGAACTCGGCCAGCTGCCGTTCGTGTTCGCGATCGCGCCGCACCACCCGCTGGCCGGCGCCTTGCTGCCGCTCAGCGATGTCGAGCTGGTGCGGTACCGCGCGGTCGCGGTGGCCGATTCGGCGCAGCGCATGGCGCCGGCGACGATCAACCTGCTGCCGGGCCAGGAGGTGCTGACCGTCAGCAGCATGCAGCTCAAGATCGAGGCGCTGCTGCGCTGCATGGGCTGCGGCTTCGTGCCCGAGCCGATGGTGCGCGAGCACGTCGCCGCAGGAAGGCTCGTCGTCAAGCCGGTCCAGCGCAGCGACACCGCCGGGCGGCTCGGCTACGCCTGGCGCACGCCCGACAGCAACGCGCCGGGTGCCGGACGCAAGCCGCAACTCGGCCAGGCGCTGCGCTGGTGGCTCGGCCAGCTCGACAGCGCCGCGACGCGCCAGGCGCTGCTCGAACACCACAGCATGGCGCCGATGGCGGGGATGTGAACGCGGCGAATTACGTCGGTCGCTTCGCTCCGTCACCGACCGGCCCGCTGCACGCCGGCTCGCTGGTCGCCGCGCTCGCCTCGTGGCTCGATGCGCGCGCACACGGCGGGCGCTGGCTGGTGCGCATCGAGGATGTCGACACGCCGCGCTGCGTGCCGGGCGCCGATGCGGCGATCCTCGCGCAGCTCGACGCGCTCGGCCTGCGGCCCGACGCGGCGCCGGTGTGGCAGTCGGTGCGCGCGCCGCGCTACGAGGCCGCGCTCGCGACGCTCGTGGCCGGGGGCTGGGCCTACCCGTGCGCCTGCTCGCGCGCCGACATCGCGCGCGTGCTCGCCGCGCAAGGGCACGCGCACGCGCGCGACACCGAACTCGTCTACCCCGGCACCTGCCGCAACGGGCTGTGCGGCCGGCCGGCGCGGGCGATGCGGCTGCGCACGGCCGCATCGCTCGATGCGCCCGACGCGCCGCTCACGATCGAATGGCACGACCGCCGGCTGGGTGCGCAGCGCCAGGGCGTCGGCGCGCACGTTGGTGATTTCGTGCTGAAGCGCGCCGACGGGCCGTGGGCGTATCAGCTCGCGGTCGTCGTCGACGATGCGGCGCAAGGCGTGACGCACGTGGTGCGCGGCGAAGACCTGGCCGACAACACCGCGCGCCAGATCCACCTGCAGCGCGTGCTCGGGCTGCCGACGCCGCACTACCTGCACACGCCGCTGGTGCGCGCGGCCGACGGCGCGAAGCTGTCGAAGCAGCACGGCGCCGCCGCGCTCGACACGGCCGCGCCGCTCGACGCGCTGCGCGCGGCCGGCGCGGTGCTCGGCCTCGAGGCGCGCGGTGGCGTCATCGGCGCGTGGCTCGACGACGCGACGGCGGCATGGCGCCGCCGCTGGCATGATGCGCCATCCACCATCCCACGACCACGAACCATGATCACCACCGAATCCGGATTGCAGTACGAAGACACCACGGTCGGCAGCGGCGCCGTCGCGAAAGCGGGCCAGCGCGTCTCGGTGCACTACACCGGCTGGCTCTACAACGACGGCAGCAAGGGCGCGAAGTTCGATTCGAGCAAGGATCGCAACGACCCGTTCCAGTTCGGCCTCGGCGGCGGGCAAGTGATCCGCGGCTGGGACGAAGGCGTGCAGGGCATGCAGGTCGGCGGCACGCGCGTGCTGGTGATCCCGCCGGCGCTCGGCTACGGCGCGCGCGGCGCGGGCGGCGTGATCCCGCCGAACGCGACGCTGATGTTCGAAGTCGAACTTCTGGGCGTTTGATGCCGGTGCGCTACGAGATCGTCCACACGACGGTCTACCACTACCAGCAGCCGGTGACGTTCGGCGAGCACCGGGTGATGTTTCGCCCGCGCGACAGCCACGACCTGCGCGTGCTTGCGACCGATCTCGAGGTGAGCCCCGAGGCCGCGGTGCGGATGATCCAGGACCCGCACTCGAACTCGGTCGCGCTGGTGCAGCCGCAGACGCCGGCCGACGAGCTGAAGATCGTCTGCAGCTTCGTGATCGAGCACGCGCACACCAACAACCTCGAGCTGCCGCTGGCGCCGAGCGCGGAGGTGTTCCCGTTCGCCTACAGCGTCGACGAGCGCTTCGATCTCGAGAGCTACATGCGGCCACACCACGACGACCCGGGCGGCCACCTGACCGCGTGGGCGCGCCAGTTCATCCGCACCGATGGGCTGACCGGCACGCGCGACCTGCTGGTGAAGATGAACCAGGCGATCCGCGACAACTTCCGCTACGTCGAGCGCGACGAGGAAGGCACGCAGACGCCGCAGGCGACGCTGAAGCTCAACAGCGGCTCGTGCCGCGACTTCGCGCTGCTGATGATGGAAGCGGCGCGCCGGCTGGGCATCGCGACGCGTTTCGTCTCGGGCTATCTGTACGACCCGGCGCTCGACGGCGGCGAGGATGCCGGCACCGTCGGCGCCGGCGCGACGCACGCCTGGCTGCAGGCCTACCTGCCGGGCGCGGGCTGGGTGCCGTTCGACCCGACCAACAACCTGCTCGGCGGCAGCCAATTGATCCGCGTCGGCGTCGCGCGCGATCCGTCGCAGGCCGCGCCGATCGCCGGCAGCTGGTACGGCGAGGCCGGCGACTATCTCGGGATGACGGTCAACGTCGCGGTGAAGCGGCGTTGACCCTCACGCGGTCTCAGCGCGTGAGCCACGACACGCGCTCTTAGCGCGTGAAGCCGCCCGGCCGCGGGCGCTGCGGCTTGAAGCCGCCCTTGCCCGCCGGTGCGCCCGGCTTGCGCGGCGCGAAGCCGGCCGGCTTGACGTGATCGGCGCGCACGCTGGCGCTGCGATCGAACGGGCTGCGCGGCGCATCGCCACCGTGCGGCGCACGCGGCACGAAGCCGCCTTCGCCGCGCGGCGCAAAAGGCTTCTTGCCGAAAGACTTGCCGCCGCCGAAGCCCGGCTTGCCGCCGAAGCGCGCGCCGGCGCCGTCGCTGCGCGCCGAGGCGTACATCTTCGGCTCGGGGCTCTTCGGCTCGAGGCCGTCGACGGTGCGCACCGGGATGTTCTGCGTCGTGAACTGCTGGATGCGGCGGATCATGCCGACGTCCATGCGCTCGCCGAGCGTGATCGCCAGGCCGTTGCGGCCGGCGCGGCCGGTGCGGCCGATGCGGTGCACGTAGTCTTCCGCCTTCATCGGCAGGCCGTAGTTGATCACGTGGCTGATCGTCGGCACGTCGATGCCGCGCGCGGCCACGTCGGTGGCGATCAGGATCTTCAGCTGGCCGGTGCGCAGGCCCTGCAGCACGCGATTGCGGCGGCCCTGCGGGTGCCCGCCGTGCAGCGACGCGACGTGGTGGCCCATGTCGGCCAGGCGATCGGCGAGCCAGTCGGCGTCGCGCTGCGTGCTCGTGAACACCAGCGCCTGCTCCATCTCGCGCTGGGTCAGGATGTGGTCGAGCAGTGCGTTCTTGTGATTGACGTTGTCGGCCCAGTGCAGGCGCTGCTCGATGTTCTCGTGCGTGTCGGTGTGCGAGGCGACATCGATGCGCTGCGGATCGCGCAGCAGGTTCTGCGCGAGGCGGCCGACGTGGCCGAGGAAAGTGGCGCTGAACATCACGGTCTGGCGCGTCGCGGGCACGTGGTCGGCGATCGTGTTGATGTCGTCGATGAAGCCCATGTCGAGCATGCGGTCGGCTTCGTCGAGCACCAGCATCTCGACGTTCTCGAGCACGGCCTTGCCGGTCTGCAGGTGGTCGAGCAGGCGGCCCGGCGTGGAGATCAGGATGTCGAGCGGGCCGCGCAGCGCGGCGATCTGCGCCGGATACGGCACGCCGCCGACGACGGTGGCCACACGCAAGCCCGGCACGAAGCGCCCGTAGGTGCTGGCGGCCTTGGCCACCTGCATCGCGAGTTCGCGCGTCGGGCACAGCACGAGGATGCGCGGGCCGTAGATCACGCCGCGTTCGCGCTTCGTGGCGGTGTCGGCACGCGCGGCGAGCACGCGCTGCAGCGCCGGCAGGATGAACGACGCGGTCTTGCCGCTGCCGGTGCTGGCCGAGACCATCAGGTCGGCGCCGGCCAGCGCCGGCGGGATCGCGCGCGATTGCACGTCGGTGGCGGTCTCGTAGCCCGAGGCGGCAACGGCTTTGGTGAGGGCTTCGTTCAGGCCCAGATTGTCGAAACTCATGGTCATCTCTCTTCGTCGAAAACGGCACGCGCGCACGCCGCCACGGTGGGCGATGACGTGCGTCCATGCACCGGCCGCCGCGCGAGCGCGGTGACCTGAAAAGTCGCTGGGGAGAAGGTCCGGAACGGCAACGCGAAGTGCGGTGCCGGACCCCGGGAACAGTCAAAGCGACGGCATCGCCGCCAACCATTCCCGGCAGATGCCGGAGTTCGAATTTGGCCGCGCGGGGCACCGAACTGTGCGGCCGCCGGAAGACTCGATGAGGTCAGAGGGGATGAGCGAATTGCCGCGACCGAAGTTGCGGCGAAGTGCGGATCATACCCGGCCTCGGGTTTTCCCGCAATCGCGACGGGTCAGATCGCGAGCAAATGCTGGCGGTAGTACGCCAGCTCGTCGATCGACTCGTGGATATCGGCCAGCGCCGTGTGCGCCTGCGCCTTCTTGAAGCCGGCCAAGATGCCGGGCTTCCAGCGCTTGGCCAGTTCCTTCAGCGTGCTGACGTCGAGGTTGCGGTAGTGAAAGAACGCCTCGAGCGCCGGCATGCCGTTGGCGAGGAAGCGCCGATCCTGGCAGATGCTGTTGCCGCACATCGGCGAGGTGTTCTTCGGCACGTAGCGCTTCAGGAATTCGATCACCTGCTGTTCGGCGCTGGCCTCGTCGACCGTCGAGGCCTTGACGCGATCGGTCAGGCCACTGCGGCCGTGCGTG
Source organism: Burkholderiaceae bacterium (assembly GCA_035554275.1). GTDB lineage: Bacteria > Pseudomonadota > Gammaproteobacteria > Burkholderiales > Burkholderiaceae_C > LMDS01. The sequence continues at coordinate 696 of DATMIN010000150.1, read as the reverse complement.
CCCTTGTTCCACGCGTCCATCGCGTCGAGCGTGGCGTCGCTCTGGTGGATCGCGAACACCGGCCCTTCGACGCGGGTGTTCAGCTGCGCGTCGGTGACGACGACGGCGATCTCGATGATGCGGTCGGTGTCGGGATACAGGCCGGTCATCTCGAGGTCGATCCAGACCAGGTTCTGAGCGTCGCTGGCCAGTGTGGGGGTGTTCATTTGCGTTCTCCTTCGCTGGATTTTCGCAGACCCTACACTGCGGCCATGATCCCTTTGCCATGGACGCTCCTGTTCGCCGCCGCGCTGGTGGTCTCGGTGATGATCCGGTTCTGGCTCGCGACGCGGCAGATGCGCCACGTGGCCGCGCACCGCGGCGCGGTGCCGGCAGCCTTCGCGTCGACGATCACGCTCGCCGCGCACCAGCGCGCCGCCGACTACACGCTCGCGAAGGGCCGGCTCGGCCTGCTCGGCATGGCGTTCGGCGCGGCCGTGCTGCTCGGCTGGACGCTGCTCGGCGGCATCGACACGCTGAACACGTTGCTGCGCGACGCGGTCCAGCCGCGCTTCGGCAACATGGCCTATCAGCTCGCGCTGCTCGGCGCGTTCGCGGCGATCGGCGCGGTGATCGAGCTGCCGCTCGAGCTCTACGGCACCTTCGTCGTCGAGCAGCGCTTCGGCTTCAACCGGATGACGTGGCGGCTGTACCTCG
>DATMIN010000149.1:0-28875 GCA_035554275.1 Burkholderiaceae bacterium | reverse complement strand
CACGATGGTCGGCTTCGGGATCGCGATCGTCGTCGGCATGCTGCTCGGCTTCCTGGTCGGCAGCTCGCGGCTCGCGTATGCCGCCATGTACCCGCTGATGACCGGCTTCAACGCGCTGCCGAAGGCGGCGTTCGTGCCGATCCTCGTGGTCTGGTTCGGCATCGGCGTCGGGCCGGCGGTGCTGACCGCGTTCCTGATCTCGTTCTTCCCGATCACGGTCAACATCGCCACCGGTCTGGCCACGCTCGAGCCCGAGCTCGAAGACGTGTTGCGCGTGCTCGGCGCGCGCCGCTGGGACGTGCTGGTCAAGGTCGGCCTGCCGCGCTCGATGCCGTACTTCTACGCCTCGCTGAAGGTCGCGATCACGCTCGCGTTCGTCGGCACCACCGTGTCGGAGATGACGGCCGCGAACGAAGGCATCGGCTACCTGCTGATCTCGGCCGGCTCGTCGATGCAGATGGGGCTGGCGTTCGCCGGGCTGGTGGTCGTCGGTGCGATGGCGATGGCGATGTACGAGCTTTTCGCGGTAATCGAGAAACGCACCACGGCCTGGGCCCATCGCGGCGCGCACGGCGCCTGAACGCGGGCCACGGCCGCTGCCGGGCTCGGGCATCATGGCGGCCATGACGCCCGAGTCCGCGCCCGACACCCGCACCGAACCGAGCCCCGCCCAGCTGCTGCGCCACCTGCGCAGCGCCAACGCGGTCGCGCAGCGCGCGCTCGACGCCGGCCACCACCCGTTCGGCGCACTGCTGGTCGGCCCCGACCACGAGACCGTGCTGTGCGAGCAGGGCAACATCGACACCGTGAACCACGCCGAGGCGGTGCTCGCACGGATGGCCGCGAAGGCCTGGTCGAGCGACGAGCTGTGGGGCTGCACGCTGTACACCACGGTCGAGCCGTGCTGCATGTGTGCCGGCACGCAGTACTGGGCGAACATCGGCCGCGTGGTGTTCGGCATGGCCGAGCACCGGCTGCAGCAGCTCACCGGCAACCACCCCGAGAACCCGACGATGGACCTGCCGTGCCGCGAGGTCTTCGCGCACGGCCGCAAGCCGATCGCGGTGCACGGGCCGGTGTTCGAGGTCGAGGCCGAGATCGCCGCGCTGCACCTGACGTTCTGGAAGCGCGACCGGCGTTGAGCTGGCAAGGCGCGCTGCGGCTGGCGTACCGCCGCGACGCGTTGCGCGGCGAGCCGCGCACCGTGCTGCACGACCGCCACGACGGCCCGCTGCGCGTGCTCGCGAGCCTTTATCCCGAAGGCCCGTCGATCTGCCACAGCGTGCTGGTGCACCCGCCCGGCGGGCTGGTCGGCGGCGATGCGCTGACGATCGATCTGACGCTCGAGCCCGGCGCCCATGCGCTCGTCACGACCCCCGGCGCGACACGCTTTTACCGCAGCACCGGTGCGCCGGCGACGCAGCAGCTGAACGCGAGCGTGGCCGACGGCGCACGGCTCGAATGGCTGCCGCTCGAGACGATCGCGTACAGCGGCTGCATCGCCGAGAACGCGGTGCGCTTCGCGCTCGCGCCGGGCGCCGAGATGATCGGCTGGGACGTGCTTGCGCTCGGCCTGCCGGCGTCGGAGCAGGCGTTCGAGCGCGGCCGCTTCACGCAATCGGTCGAGTGGCCGGGGCGCTGGCTCGAGCGCGGCACGATCGCCGCGAGCGACACGCTGCTGCTCGACTCGCCGCTCGGCTGGGACGGCCGGCGCGTGCTCGGCCTGCTGTGGTTCGCCGCCGGCAGCGCGCTGCCCGCGGCGCGGCGCGACGCGCTGCTCGGCGCGGCGCGCGAACTGATCGATGCCGACGAAGCGCTGCGCACGCACGCCGGCGCGACCGCTCCGAACGACGCGCTCGTCGTGCTGCGCGTGCTCGCGCCGCGCGTCGAGCCGGCGATGGCGCTGCTGGCGCGCGTGCGCGCCGCGTGGCGCGGCCTCGCGTGGCAGTTGCCGGCGGCGCCGCCGCGGGTGTGGCGCACCTGAAGAAGCACGACTGGCACGACTGAGACGTGCGCGTCGCGGCGGCGCGTGACTTCGTGCGCGGACCGCGCACTCTGTTACCGGCCGGCACGCCCCTGCGGCGCGGCGCGCTCCCTAGACTTTTGGCCATGACACACCCCACCGCCTCCGCCCGCCTCACCGCCACGCACCGGCTCGCGCTCGTCGCGACCAGCGGCGTCGTCGCCCTGCTCGCCGGCACGCCGGCGCACGCGATCGAGCGCTGCCGCGTCGACGGCCAGCTCGTGCTGCAGTCGACGCCATGCCCGCAGCCGGCCGCGCCGAAGGCGCCGCTGGTCGACGCGAGCAGCGCCGAGCCCGTCGCGAAGCGCTCGCTCGCCGACGCGATGCGCGAGCGTGAGGCCGACATCCGCACGCGCTCGAGCAAGCGCGAAGCGCCGCCGATCGACGGCGCGTCGATCCTGAAGGCGCGGATGGGCGCGCTCTAGCGCTCGAGTTCCAGCGCGCAGGAAGGCCTGCCAAGGCGGCCTCTCGCAGCGGCGCGGGCGTGCGCTGCGGTCTTCGGCACCGCCGCGTTCCGATTCGTCCGGAATCCGGCCTCATTTGCCGGCCTCACCGCGCATCAAGTTGCGCGCCAAGGCGTCGATAACCCGGACACGCAATCGACCGACAGAGTCAAGCCCGCGGGTGAGCGGAGCGTTGCAGCCCCCAGAGACATTCCGCCCGCGCCATGAACTTGCCTCAGCTGTTTCGACAACCCAGACGTTGGGCGCCCACGCTCGTCTTCGCGCTGGGCGTCGCCGTCACCGCACTGACGGCGACCGAACTGCATCGGGCCGAGCGCAGCCAACTGGACCTGCAAGCCTCGAACGCCGCTGACGGGTTCGGCGCCACGCTGCAAATGCACCTGGCAGGGTGCGAGGAGGCGCTGCGCGCGGCCTCGATGGTGGTCAGCGCCGACCCGCACCTCGACGCACGCCGGTGGCAAGCCGTGGGCCGCCAAGTCCGCGTCGGCGAATTCAACGCCTGCGCGGAATCGATGATCTACCTGGATGCCGGCGCTTCGCTGGAGCAGGCGCCGCGCAAGGTCTCGCGGCGGACCTTGATCGCACCCGTGACTGCTGACCAGGAGCGCCTGGCGCAATTCGATCCGTGGCTGGATCCAGCCCATCGCAAAGCCATGGAAGCGGCGCGCGACGAAGGTCAGCCTCGCCTGACCTCACCGGTCGCCTGGCCCGGAATCGACGCAGACACCCAGGTCGTGGTGTGGTACGCACCGGTGTACCGACGCGACGCCGGGCTCGATTCACCCGACATGCGCGCCGCCGCGCTGATCGGCTATGTCGGCATCCCGATCCGGGTGCAAGGCGTGGTCGACGTGCTCGTACAGCAGTTCCCCAATGCACAACTCGCGCTGGAGTTCCACTCGGCCGCCAGCGACATGTTCGATGTCCGGGCACCCGGCGTTGCCGACGCCACCTCGAACACGCTCGCATCGAGCAGCGCCCCCCAGGTGCGCGAGCGCACGCTGCGCCTCGGCGGCCGCTGGTGGACACTGCGCGCCGGCACGGTGGCGGCGCCGGCCGACCTGCTCGACAGCATGCACCCGAGCGCCATGAGCCTGGCGGCCGGCCTGTCGCTGTCGGCATTGCTGGCCTGGCTCACGTGGCTGATGCTGACCCAGTCGGCGCGCGCGCACGACTTGGCGCAGCGCTACAGCCGCGACGCGCGCGAGCGCGAAGCGCGCCTGCGCTCCGTGCTCGACGGCGCGCGCGACGGCATCTTCACGCTCGATGTGCAGGGCACGATACTCGGCGCGAATCACGCGGTGCAGGAGATTCTCGGCTACACCGAAGCCGACCTGCTGACGCGCCACACCAACTTGCTGCTCCTGCCGGAGCGAACCGACGAGTACCGTGCGCTGTGGACCGAGTTCGTGCGCCGCGCGCGCGCGAGCGAGGATGGCCACGGCCCGGTGCACGAGCTCGAGCTGCGTCACCGCGACGGCCACGCCCTGTGCGTGCGCGGCAGCTTGAGCCTGGTGCGCACCGACGCCGGCGAATTCGTGGTCTGGATGGTCGGCGACCTCACGCGCGAGCGCGAGATGGAGCGGCAGGCGCGCGAGGCGGCCGCACTCAACCAGGCGATCATGGACGTGGCCCCGATCGGCGTGATGACGATCGGCGCCGACGCGGCCATCGCGACGGCGAATCGGGCGACCCACACGATGCTGGGCTACGAGCCGGGGGAGCTGGTGGGCCGGCCGGCCGACATCCTGAACGATCCCGAAGAACTCGAGAGCCGCGTGGCCCAGCGTGACGTCGACCCGGCGGCGGCCGAGCTGTTCGACTCGCCGCTGACACCGAGCGGCCAGCCGATGGAAACGGAATGGACCTATGTGCGAAAGGACGCCAGCCGCTTCTCGGCCGGCGTGATTGCACTGCCGCTGCGCGACGCCGCCGGGCGCTCGCTCGGCAGGTTGCGGATGGTGACGGACATCACCGAGCGCAAGCGCGCCGCCGCCCGGATCGAGCACATGGCCCTGCATGACGGCCTCACCGGGCTGCCGAATCGGCTGCTGCTGCAAGACCGTGCCGCCCAAGCCCTGGCACGCGCCAAGCGCTACTCGGGCAGCGTCGCCCTGGTGCTGATGGACCTGGATCGCTTCAAGCAGATCAACGACACGCTCGGCCACGCGATCGGCGACGAGGTGCTGAAGATCGTCGCGCAGCGACTCACGCATGCGGTGCGCACCTCCGACACCGTGGTGCGCATGGGCGGCGACGAGTTCGCGTTGCTGCTGCCGGACGTCGCGCATCCCGACCAGGCCATCGAGGTCGCGCAGAAGATCCTCGCCGCGATGGCCGACGAGCTGTTGATCGAAGGCCGTCGGCTGCACGTCACCGCGAGCATCGGCGTGGCGCTCTACCCTGCGCACGGCGACGACCTGCCGACGCTGCTGCGCAATGCCGATGCGGCGATGTACGACGCCAAGGGCCGGGGCCGCGACGCCGTCTCGCTCTATGACGAAAAGATGTCCCACCAAGCGAGCCACCAGCTCGAGTTGCAGGCCGATCTGCGCCAGGCGGTGGCGGGCAACGAGTTCGTGCTGCACTACCAGCCGCTGGTCGACGCGGCCAGCGGCGAGGTTCACGCGCTGGAGGCGCTGTTGCGTTGGCAACATCCGCAGCGCGGTCTCGTCGCGCCGCTCGATTTCATCCCGTTGGCCGAAGACACCGGGCTGATCGTGCCCATTGGCGCCTGGGCGCTGGGTCAGGCCTGTGCGGATCTGGCCCGACTGCGGCGTCAGGGGCACCCCGATCTGCGCATGGCCGTCAACCTGTCGCCGCGGCAGTTCACCTCCGACGGGCTGGAGGCCAGCGTCAGCGAAGCCTTGCGGGCGGCGGGCCTGGAAGGCTCGGCGCTGGAGCTGGAAATCACCGAATCGGTTCTGATGAACTCGCTGGAGCGCACCCAGGGCATTCTGGCCGCGCTGCGCGCCATGGGGGTGCGGATCGCGATCGACGACTTCGGGACCGGCTATTCATCGCTGAGCTACCTGGCGCACTTCCCGGTCCAGACGGTCAAGGTCGACCGCAGCTTCGTGCGCCAGATCGATTCCGGCGATGGCACGGCGTTGCTGGCGGGCGCGATCATCGCGATGGCACACAGTCTGGGCCTTTCGGTCGTCGCCGAAGGCGTCGAAACGCTCGACCAGCACAGGCACCTGGTCGAACTCGGATGCGAGTTGCTGCAGGGCTTTCGCTTCAGCAAGCCGGTGCCGATCGGGCAATTGCTCGAGGCGATCGAGCGCGTCGAGGCCATGCCTGGGCCGCAGTCTCATCCACGCGCGCCGGCCTGGACCCACCCGGCGCTCCTCGCGCCGCACTGAACCCCGCCGGCGCCCGCGCGCCGGACCGCGACGCCCGCTCACTTCCACGCCGGCTTCGGCGCGATCAATGGCGCGGTGGCGCGTTCGGGGGGCCAGACCACCTCGAACTCGCCGCCCTGCCATTGGGCCACGGTCCCCGGCACCGACGCGTTCTCGCTGCCGTCGAACCTGACCGGCCCCAGGATCGTGCTGAATTCAGCTTTGGCGATCTGGTCGCGCAGCGCCTTGCGGTCCAGCCCCACCCGGGCCACCGCCTGTTCCAGAATCTGCAGCGCGGCCCAGCAATGGCCGCTGGCCCAGCGGTCGGGTTCCTTGTTGAATCGCCTCACGTGCGCGTCGAAGTACGCCCTGGCCGGCGGGCTGGTCTTGGCGTTCCACGAGCCCATGCCGAGCACGCCCTCGGCACCGGCCTGCAGCACCGTCTTGTAGAGCTGGAACGCCGTGCCCACCGAGGTGTAGAAGAACTTCGGGTTGAAGCCCGCCTCGCGCGCTTGGCGGCTGGCAAGCAGGGTGTCGGGCGGATAGGTGATGCCGACGAACGCGTCGGGGTTCAGGGCCTTGAAGCCGGCCAGGATCGGCGCGAGGTCGTTGACGCCGAGTGGGTAGGTCTTGCGGTCGAGGACTTGCAGCGGGGTCTTCTTCAGCGCCTGGTTCAGCGCCGAGAAGTTCTCCAGCCCGAACAGGTCGTCCATGTACATGATGACGATGCTGCGCACACCCTTGGCGACCAGCATGTCGAGCAGCGCACCCATCATCTTGTCGGGCTGCTGCAGCACCGAGAAGAAATACGGCAGGCCCATGTCGACGAGCTTGCGCGACAGCGCCGTCGGTGCCACCAACGGGTAACCGTAGCGGTTGGTGATCGGCGCGAGCGCGAAGTTGGCGCTCGAACCCCACGGCGGCAGGATCAGATCGACCTTGTCGCCACCCATCAGCTTCACATAGCTGCGCGTGCAGGTCTCGATGTCGCTGTGGTCGTCGAGCCCGATCAACTCGACGCGGCGCTTCCTGCCCGCGACATCGAGCCCGCCGGCGGCGTTGACCTGCTCGGCCCACATCACGTAGTTGGGCTCCTGGCTGACCTGCGCGCCGGCCGCCCAGGCCCCGGTGCGCGCGATCACGTAGCCGATGCGCACCGGGCCATCGCCCTTTTGAGCCCAGGCTCGCAAGGCGATCCCGGCGCCGCCGAGCGCCAACCCCTTGGCCAGCGCGCGCCGGGTGAATGCGCCACCGGCGCCGACAGTTCGGGGGAGCTTCGTCGTCGGACGTCGGAACATGGGGCAACTCCTCGAATCGAGCGAGTATGGGCCTGGGGTCGTGTCAGTCGTTCGCGAAACTGTAGGGCCCGCCGCGCTCCAGCGCCTTGCGGTACGCCGGCCGCGCGTGGATGCGCTTCAGGTACGCCATCAGCTTCGGCCGGCTCGCGTCGAGCCCGGCGCGCTGGGCCGAGGCCTCGACCGGGAAGCTCATCATGATGTCGGCGGCGCTGAACGCGCTGCCGGCGAACCATTCGCTCTTGCCGAGCTCGGCCTCCATGAAGTCGAGCTGGCGCTTCAGGTTCGGGTCGACCATCGTGCCGAGCACGCGGTTCGCGAGAGCGCGCGCGATCGGCTTCGCGAAGAACGGCATCGGCGTGACCTTGACGCGCTCGAAGATCAGCTTCAGCAGCAGCGGCGGCATCGCCGAGCCCTCGGCGAAATGCAGCCAGTAGGTGTAGCGCAGCCGCTCGGGCGAACCCGGCGGCGGCACGAGGCGGCCGTTGGCGAAGCGCTCGAGCACGTACTCGACGATCGCGCCGGTCTCGGCAACCGTCGTGGCGTCGTCGCTGATCACCGGCGACTTGCCGAGCGGGTGCACCTTCAGCAGCTCGGGCGGCGCGAGCATCGTCTGCGCGTGGCGCTGGTACTTCTCGAGCTGGTACGGCACGCCCAATTCCTCGAGCAGCCACAGCACGCGCTGCGAGCGCGAGTTGTTGAGGTGGTGGACGGTGATCATCGCAAGCGGCGCTCGGCAGCGGGAAGTGCAGGGATTGTGACCGGCCGCAGCGGGCGCGCGCCGCGCGGTATTCTCCCGGCCCATGTACGCGTCATTTTTCGGTCTGAAGCACGAGCCGTTCTCGATCGCGCCGGACCCGCGCTACCTGTTCATGAGCGAGCGCCACCGCGAGGCCCTCGCGCACTTGCTGTACGGCGTGGGCGGCGGCGGCGGCTTCGTGCTGCTGTCGGGCGAGATCGGCGCCGGCAAGACCACCGTGTGCCGCTGCTTCCTCGAGCAGATGCCGCGGCGCACCAACGTCGCCTACATCTTCAACCCGAAGCTGACGGTCACCGAGCTGCTGCAGTCGGTGTGCGAGGAGTTCCGCATCAAGCCGCCGGCGAAGGCCGGCGGCGAGCCGACGGTGAAGGACTACCTCGACCCGCTGAACCAGTTCCTGCTGAAGACGCACGCGGTCGGCCAGAACAACGTGCTGATCATCGACGAGGCGCAGATGCTCTCGGCCGAGGTGCTCGAGCAGTTGCGGCTGCTGACCAACCTCGAGACCAACGAGCGCAAGCTGCTGCAGATCATCCTGATCGGCCAGCCCGAGCTGCGCGACCTGCTCGCCCGGCCCGAGCTCGAGCAGCTCGCGCAGCGCGTGATCGCGCGCTACCACCTCGGCGCGCTCACCGCGGACGAGACCGAGCGCTACATCCGGCACCGCCTGTCGGTGGCCGGCATGACGGTGGCGATGCCGTTCGACGCGAAGGCGATGCAGCGCATCCACCAGCTCTCGCGCGGCGTGCCGCGCCGCATCAACCTGCTGTGCGACCGCGCGCTGCTCGGCGCGTACGCGAGCGGCAAGGGCCAGGTCGACCGGGCGATCGTCGATCGCGCGGCGCGCGAGGTGTTCGACAAGGAAGGCGCGGCGTCGCTGCCGCGCCGGCCGTTCGACGGCCAGAAGCTGTGGAGCCTGGTCGCGCTCGGCGGTGCCGCGCTCGCGGCGCTGGTGCTGCTGATCAGCTTCGTGTGGCGCGGCGGCGCGGCGAGCGCGCCGGCCGTGGCGGCGGCGCCGAGCGCGTCGGCACCGCGCGCGGCGGTGGCGGCGTCGGCGAATGCCTCTTCCGCGGCGGCGGCGCCTGCCGCGCCGTTGGCCTTCCTGAGCCCGGCCGAACTGCAGGTGCGCTTCAAGACGCTCAACCGCGACGAGCGCGACGCCTGGCGCCAGCTCGCGCCGGCGTGGAAGCTCGCGCTCGACGACGGCGACCCGTGCGCCACGGCGCAGCGCAGCCAGGTGCAGTGCTTTCGCAGCCCGAGCAGCACGCTCGCGCTGATCCGCCAGCTCGACCGGCCCGGTATCGTGACGCTGCGCGACGAGAACGACCGGCCGGTCTATGCACTGCTCACCGGGCTGACCAGCGACGCGGCGACGCTGCGCGTCGGCGAGGTCTCGCAGACGATCCGGCTGGTCTCGCTCGCGACGCTGTGGCGCGGCGACTTCGCGACCTTCTGGCGTGCGCCCGAGGGCTACAGCGGCCGCCTCGTCGACGCCGGCTCGGGCACGCTCGCCGCGTGGGTCGGGCGCCAGCTCGCGGCGCTGAACGGCCAGCCGGTGGCGGCCAGCGAGGCCGAATGGAAGGCGCAGGTCTCGGCGTTCCAGCTCGCGCAGGGGCTGCGCCCCGACGGCCTGGCCGGCCCGACCACCTTCATGCAGCTCAACCGCGCTGCCGGCATCGACGAGCCGCACCTGCGCAACGGCACGGCGCCCTGAGGACCCACACCATGTCGTACATCCTCGATGCGCTGCGCAAGGCCGATGCCGAACGCGAGCGCGGCCACGTGCCCGGCATCCACGCGCAGCCGGTGTTCACCGGCGCGGCGCCGGTCGCGGCGCGGCGCGGCGGCCCGCCGTGGGGCTGGATCGCCGCCGGCGTGCTGCTGCTGGCGGTGCTCGGCAGCCTCGCGTGGATGGGGCTGGGGGGCACGAGCGCACCGGTCGTCGTGACCGCGCCGCCGGCGCCTGCGACCACGGTGACCCCGCCGTCGACGATCGCGCCGGTGGCGATCGCGCCGAGCGTGGCGCCGACGGCCGCGCCGGCACCGAGCGCGGTACGCAAGGTGCCGATCGCCGCGCCGCCGCGCGCGACACCGCGGCCCGACGTGCCGACCGCGGCCGCGCCGATCGACAGCGCTGCCGCGGCCGTCGCGAAGGCGAAGCCAGCCACGCCGCCGTCGGCGCCGGCCGCGGCGCCGCGCATCTACGCGATCAACGAGTTGCCCGACGACGTGCGGCGCCAGCTGCCCGCGGTCGCGGTCGGTGGCTCGGTGTACTCGGGCACGCCGGCGAATCGCATCCTGATCGTCAACGGCCAGGTGCTGCACGAAGGCGAGCAGGCCGCGCCCGAGCTGGTGCTGCGGCAGATCAAGCTGAAGGGCGCGGTGCTCGAGTTCCGCGGCTACCGCTACGAGATCGCGTATTGAGCACCGCCAGGGCGGCGTCACCCGCGTCGCATTCCACGGTGCATCGAACAATCAATCTTGATCGTTCGATGCTTTGGTCCAAAGATCCGCTCCGCGCATGAACGCACATCGCCGCGTCGGCTTGCGCTTCAAACAACGGAGACGATCGATGAGGACAGCTTCAATGCGGCGCCTGTCGGGCGGAGTGATCGGCCTGAGCTGCGCCGCGGCTCTCGCGCAGGGTGCCCCCGGGAACGGCAGCGTGACGATGTACGGCGTCATGGACGCTGCCTCCGAGATCAGCCGTTCGGGCCGCGGCTCGGTGCTCCGCCTCATCTCCGGCGGCAACCTCGGCAGCCGTCTCGGCTTTCGCGGCACCGAGGATCTCGGCGACGGGTTGTCGGCGGTGTTCCGGCTCGAGCAAGGAGTCAATATCGACGACGGCACGCTCGCCCAGGGCGGGCGCGGGTTCGGCCGCGAGGCGTCGGTCGGCCTCTCCTCGCGCACCTGGGGCACGGTGCTGGCCGGCCGGCTGCCGACGCCGTACTACGTGGTGCACAGCACGGTCGATGCGTTCGCCTGGGTCGGCAGCGGCGGCCTGCCCTCGGTGGTGCGCAGCGAGTCGGCATCGCGCCCCTTGCTGCCCTTGCAGACCGCCGCACGGGCCGACAACGCGATCGGCTATGCCTCGCCCGACTGGGGCGGCCTACAGTTGCGCGCTCTCGGCGCGCTGGGAGAGGGCGGCCCGGCGACCGGGCGTGCGTGGAGTGCCTCGGCGCGCTACGCCGCGGGCCCGTTCGGCCTGACGCTGGGCCACATGCGGCAGGAGGGTGCGAACAACGCCAACGGCCGGGTGCAGGCAACGGTGGCCGGCGGCTCGTACGACTTCGGCGTGGCACGTCTGTTCGCCGGCTACACCGACGAGAAGAACTCGTGCACCACCTGCACCGCCGGTCTCGCCCGCGTCACCGGCGCGAGCGTCAGCGAGTTCCGGCTCATCAATCTCGGCGCACGCGCGCCGCTCGGCGGGTTGACCACGCTGATCGCCCAGGCCACGCGGCTGCAGGACCGTTCCCGCTACGCCGCGCCGACCGGCAATCGCAACACCAACTGGTTCGCGGTCGGTGCCGAATACAACCTGTCGCGACGAACCATGCTCTACGGCACGCTCGGCACGATCGCGAACCACAACGGCTCGCGGTACGCGCTCGGCAGCGGCACGGCGGCCCAGCCGGCCAACGCCGTCGCCTCCGGCGACCCACGGGCATCGACGGCGCAGCTCGGCGTCCGGCACTTGTTCTGAACCCGGCGCGAAGGGAAACGACCGTGATCTCCAGACGCGCTCTCCTCGCGGTTCTGATCGCCGGCGGCCAGGCCCTGGCGGTGGGGGTGTGCGACGCCCAGGCCCAGGGCTATCCCACGAAGCCGATCCGGCTCGTCGTCGCCAACCCGCCCGGGGGGCTGACCGACACCGTTTCGCGCATGCTTTCGGCGCGCCTGCAGGAGGCCTTCGGTCAACCCGTCCTGGTCGACAACAAGCCCGGCGCGAACGGCAGCGTCGCCGCCTCGACGCTGCTGGCCTCGCCGGCCGACGGGTACACCTTCCTCGTTGCCGACGGCTCGCTCGTCAGCGTCAATCCGCTGACGACGAAGAAGCTCGCCTACGACCCGGTGAAGGACTTCGTTGCGGTCGCGCTGGTGGCGCGCGCGCCGCTCTTTCTCGCGGTTTCGCCGGCGCTGAACGTGGGCACGCTCGAGCAGCTCGTCGCCGTGGCCAAGGCGAGCCCGGGCAAGCTCACCTACGGCTCGTCGGGCATCGGCAGCACCCATCACCTGACGATGGAGGCCCTGAAGGCCGCACTCGGCCTGGACATCGTGCACGTGCCCTACAAGGGCAGCTCGGCGTCGGTGCCGGCGCTGGTCGGCCAGCAGGTCGACATGGTGTTCTCCGCCTACCCGTCGATCGCGGGTTTCGTGAAGAGCGGTCAGGTCAGGCTGGTCGCGGTCAACTCCGCGCAGCGTTCGCCGCTCGCGCCCGAGGTGCCAACCGTGGCCGAGACGATCAAGGGCTTCGACTATGCGCCGATCGTGATCCTGCTGGCGCTCCACGGCACGCCGCCCGAGGCGATCAAGCGCATGAGCGACGAGGTCGCGAAGATCGCCAAGCACCCGGACGCCGTCGAGCTCATGCGACCGGTCGGCGTCGATCTCGTGGGCGGCAGTGCCGCACAGCTCGCCAGGGCGCTCGACGAGGAGCGCGCCCGCATGGCCAAGACCGGCAGGCTGGCCAATCTGCAGCCGGAGTGAGGCACGCGCCGCGGCGGCTTCAGATGCTGGCCGTCTCCAGCGTCGACGGGTGGAACATCTCCTGCACCGCGACACAGCGCGATGACAAGCCCTGTGCGTGGTGGTGGCGCGCGAAGGTCTCCAGCGTGCGGCGGTTGGCGTCGACGCCATAGGGCCAGTAGTCGCGGCCCATCAGTGCCTGCGCGGCGCTCACCTGCTCCTCGAGGAACGGCAGCGTGGCTTTCGGCGCGGAGGGGTCGGCGATGCGTTCCAGCGCGATCACCTTGGCCGCCTCGAACGCCTTGAACAGCGCCGCCGGGAGCCACGGGTGGCGCTGCGCCAGCTCCCGGCGCACGCCGAGCAGATGCATGATCGGGAAGATCGAGGTGCGTCGGTAGTAGTCGCGTGCCGCCTCGGCCGGGTCGGCGAAGAGCCAGCCCACGTGGGGGTGACCGGCCAGGCCGCTCGGTGGCCGCGGTGCGATGAAGGCATCGATCTCGCCGCGGCCGAGCAGCGCCGAGATCGTCTCGCCCTCGGGTGCGCTCTCGACGCGCACGCCGGCCGGAAGCTGGAGTGCGATCTTCTCCGGCCGGCCCGGCGTGTCGATGCCACCGCGCACCCAGGTCACCTCGGCGGGTTCGATGCCGTATTCGTCCTTCAGCAGCGCGCGCGCCCACACGATCGCGGTGAGTTGGTATTCGGGCACGCCGATGCGGCAACCGCGCAGATCCTCGGGCCGGCGGATGCGGTCGGTGCGAACGTAGATCGACGCATGCCGAAAGGCTCGCGAGAGGAACACGGGAATGCCGACGTACGGGCACTGGCCCTGCGCGGTCTTGACGAGGAAGCTCGAGAACGAAAGCTCGCTCACGTCGAACTCGGCGCCGCGGAACGCGCGGAAGAAGATCTCCTCGGGCGAGAGCGTCATGCACAGCGGGTCGACGGCGTCGATGCGCACGCTGCCGTCGAGCAGCGCACGGGTCCGGTCGTAGTCGCCCATGGCAACGGAAAGCTGTAGTCGGTTCAAGGCGGTCTCCGGCGAAGTCACAGCACGATGTGCAGGTTCTTGTTCTGCGTGAAGCTGTAGAGTTCGTCCAGGCCCTCCTCGCGCCCGATGCCCGACTGCTTGTAGCCGCCGAACGAGGCGCCGCGGAAGTGCGAGCCGACGTGGTTGACCCAGACGAAGCCGGCCTCGATGCGCGCCGCGGCGCGGTGCGCATGCGCCAGGCTCGAGGTCCAGATCGAGGCGGTGAGCCCGTACTCGACCGCGTTGACCTGCTTGAAGAGTTCTTCCTCGTCACGCCAGCGCAGCACGCAGAGCACGGGCCCGAAGATCTCCTCGTTGGCGATGCGCATGCCCTGGGTGACGCCGGTGAAGATCGTCGGCTCGACGAAGAACCCGCGCGCGAGCGCCGGGTCGCTCGGGCGGCCGCCGCCGCAGGCGAGCACCGCCCCCTCGGCCTTGCCGATCTCGATGTAGCCCAGGATCTTGTCGAGCTGCGCCTGCGAGATGATCGCGCCCATCGTCGTCGCCGGGTCGGTGGGCAGGCCGGGGCGAAAGTGCGCGACCTGGCGCAGCACCGAGGCCATCACGCGGTCGTGGATGGACTCGTGCAGGAAGAGCCGCGAGGTCGAGCCGCAGGATTGACCGCACCACGTGAAGTTCATGCCTGCGACGGCGCCCGCCGCGGCGCGCTCGAGATCGGCGTCGGGGTAGATCACGCACGCGTTCTTGCCGCCCAGTTCGAGCGTCACGTGCTTGAGGCGGTCGGCGGCCGCGCGCGCCACGGCCCGACCCGTCGGCACGCTGCCGATCAACGAGAGCCGCGGCACGCGCGGGTGCGCCACCAGCGCCGCGCTGCCCTCGCGCCCGGCGCTCACCACGTTGACCACGCCGGGCGGCAGGATGCCGTCGCACAGTTCCATCAGGCGGTAGGCCGACAACGGCGCTTGCACCGGCGGCTTCACGATCACGGCGTTGCCGGCCGCCAGCGGGGGGCCCAGTTTGCCGGCGACGAACATCAGCGGGTGGTTGTAGGCGACGATACGCGCCACCACGCCGTAGGGCTCGCGCCGCGACAGGTTCACGACTTCGTCGCCCATCGGAATCGTCTCGCCCTTGATCTCGGTGACGAGGCCCGCGCAGTAGTCGATCGAGCCGGCGGCGACGAGCGCGTCGCCTCGCATCTCGTGGCGCGGATTGCCGCAGTTGAGCGCGTCGAGCAGTGCGAACTCGTCCGCATGCGCGCGGATCTTCGCGGCGAACTGCCTCATCAGCGCCGCCCGGTCGAGCGGCTTCATGCGGCTCCATTGGGCGAAGCCCGCCTCGGCGGCGCGGACGGCTGCGTCGACGTCGTCGGCATTCGCGTCGGCGCAGCGGCCGAGGCTCTCGCCCGTCGCCGGGTTGAACGTCTCGCCATGGCCACCCGCCGGACGGTGCCAAGCGCCGCCGTAGTAGAGGTCGCGGTGGCGCGGCAGCACGTCGCTGGCGGTGAGGGTGTCGTGCGTCATCGCGGGCGCTGCTCAGGCTTTGCGGGAGGGGGCGCGCGCGCCGCTCATGTTGCTGTCGTAACCCGGCTCGACGCGGACATCGACCACGCACACGCGGCCGGCCTGCACCGCCTCCAGGCCTGCAACGACCGCTTCGCGCAGTGCGGCCACGGTGGTCACCGGGCCGATGCCGAGCGCGCCCTGCGACCGCGCCATCGCGGCGATGTCGATGGCAGGCTCGTCGATGCGCTGGCCGATCCACTTGTTCTCGACCGGCCGGCCGCGCTCGCGCGCGATCCGCTCCTGGTGCATCTCGTCGTTGAAGAACGAACGGTTGTTGGCGACGAAGACGAGGCACGGGATGTCGTAGTGGGTCGCCGTCCAGAGCGCCGTGTTGCCCATCAGGAAGTCGCCGTCGCCCATGATCGCGACCGGCAGGCGAGCGCTGCCCTTGAGCGCGAGCGCGGCGCCCAAGGTGATGCCGAGCCCCGCGCCGACGCCGCCGCCGCCTTCGTGGCCGAGGTAGTCCATCGGGTGGCGAAAGTGGCGGTAGGCGCCGTTCCAGCCCAGCGGCAGGCGGGTCAGGCAGATCTCGAGTTCGCGCGTCGCGTCATTGAGTGCGTGCGCCAGCGCGCGGATCGAGACCGTTTCGGATGCCGCGGCCTCGGGCGCTGCCACGCGCGGCGCCGGCGTCGCCGCCTTCTGCGCGAGCGCGTCGACCAGCATCGGCACGACCACGTCGGGGTCGCACATCAGATAGACGTCGGCCGGTGCGAGCGCCTGGTAGTCGTGGCTCCAGCCCCGGTGCAGCGCCGCGTCGGGCGAGATGTTGACGATGCGCGCCGCGACCGGCGCGTCGCCCCAGGCCTGCGACAGCGTGCCCGCGAGATCGGTCCAGTCGAGCGCCAGCACCACGTCGGCCTCGCGCAGCGCGGCCGCGCCGTCGGGATGCAGGAAGTTCCCCGGCGGCGCCGCGTGCAGCGGGTGGCCGGTCGGGAACGACGCCGCCATCTTGAGATCGGTCAGCACCTGCGCCTGCAGCGCCTCGGCCAGGGCCACGCGCGCTGCCCAGCCACGCTCGCTGCGCGAGCAGCGCCCCGCCAGGATGACCGGGGCTCGGGCGCCCTCGAGAAGGCCGCGCACGATCTCGAGCGTGTCGGCCGAGGGCACCGGCGGCGTGGCGGGCGCGAACCGGCTCGGGTCGGGCAGTGCCGGCATCGCGGGCAGCGGCGACTCCTGCACGGCTGCATCGAGGTTCACGTAGGTGGGGCCGCAGGGCAGCGTGCGTGCAATCTGCGAAGCGCGCAGCAGCGCCTCGCAGGCGGCGGGCACCGACGCGGGCTGGTTGTCCCACTTCGTGTAGTCGCGCACCAGCGCACCCTGGTCGGAGGCGGTGTGAATCCAGTCGATCCAGGGCCGGCGGCTCGCCGCGTCCCACGGGCCGGTGGCGCCGAGCAGCAGCATCGGCACGCGGTCGCACCACGCGTTGAAGATCGACATCGAGGCGTGCATGAGCCCGACGTTCGAATGCAGCACCGCGCCCATCATGCGGCCGCTCGCCTTCGCGTAGCCCTGGGCGATCGACACCGCGTTCTCCTCGTGCAGACACAGCAGCATCTGCGGTCGGCGGTTGCCCAGGTGGTTGACGAGGCTGTCGTGCAGCCCGCGGTAGCTCGCGCCGGGGTTGAGCGCGAGGTAGGGGATGTCGAGCGCGCGCAGCATCGCCGCGATGGCGTCGCTGCCCCAGACGCTGCCCCCGGCGGGCGAGGGCAACGGGGCGTCGTGGCGCGCGAGCGTGCGGGGATGATCGTCGTTCAAGAATTTCCTCTTGGCGCCTGTGGGGCGGTCTGCGCAGGGCAGGACACGGGGCCGAGGGTGACGCTCTCCAGCGGACCGCCGGAGCCGGCAACTGCATGGGACGGCAAGCTACGCGGCGCGCGACGCGGCGTCAACATTGATTGCTCAGTTCACATCAGGCGGCATCGAGCGTATCGCTCCACGGTGCCGCCGCTTGCGTGCCGGGCGCGGCGCTCGTGAACTTGGCGCGAGGCCGCAGCAGCTGCCCCGACAGCCGCTGCTCGCGCACGTGGGCCACCCAGCCCGCGGTACGACCGAGCACGAACAGCGCGCTCGGCGCTTGCGGCGGAAGCTGCATCGCGCGGGTCAGCGCCACCATGGCCAGCTCGTGGCGCGCATGCAGCCCGGTCTCGCGTTCGCAGGCGTCGACGAAGTGCGCGATCGCGCGCAGCTCGCGCGTCTGCGGGCTGCGCCGGCGGACCATCTCGAACAGCAGCCGGGCACGCGGATCGCCATGCGGGTAGAGCGGGTGCATGAAGCCGGGGATGGCAGCAGCGCGGGCCCGGAAGGCGGCGGCACGCCTGAGCAGGGCGGGAAGACTGGTCGCCCCTTGCACGAAGCGGTCGACGCGGTCGAACACGCGTCCCACGTTGACGCCGGCGCTGGCGCACAGTGCCGACGCGATGCACGCGCTGAGCGTGGCGCCACTGGAAGCACAGACCCGTGCCGACAGCGTGCCGGGTGACAACTCGTGGTCGGCGAGCAGGATCAGCATGGCCTCGACCGCTGCGCGATTCTGGTCCGAGTCGACGCCGCCGAAGGCCTGCAAGAACCCCTGCGCCAGCGACTGGCCCTTCCTGATCTGCACGTAGTCGCCGCGCGGCGAGGCGAGGCCGCAGCAGCCCACCAGCGTGCGCATGATCTCGCGCGCGACCTGCAGCGTCTGGCCACGGCGCAGTCGGTCGGCGATCGCGCCGTGGCCCACGCCCAGGTGCAGCGTTACCAGCGCGAAGATCTCGAGCAACTGGTCGCCGGCTCTGGGTGAGCGCAGCGAGGCCACCAGCGCACGCAGCGCCTTCGAGGGCGGCGGCACCTCCCACGGCGCGCCCGCCTCGTCCAGCACCCCGGACCAGAGCAGTTCGGCCACCGACTCGAATGGCACCCGCCGCTGAACCAGATCGGTCGCCAGGTGGCCGCGGTAGCGCGGGCCGTCGGCCGTGATCTCGGTGATCGAGGTCGGGATGATCGGCTCGCCATGGTGCATCGCCGACGCGGCCACCGCGCCATGCCCGGCACGCGCCAGCGACCGTGCACCCATGCGCTCGACATCGGAGCGGAGGTAGAGGTGGTCCTTGCGGCCCGGCTGCTTGACGCTGCCGATCCAGCCGCGGCTGACATAGGCGTAAAGCGTGTGTTGCCGGATATCGAGCAGCTCGACCGCCTCTTTCGCACTGAGGTAGTCGGATCGGGCCTTGCCGGGAGAGTCGTTCATGGCACCGGATTATCAACAGCCACCGAACGGCCTGCGCCACCGCCGCAGCCGGATGAGAGCCGGGTAGAAGGCGACCACGGAAAGTGGCGGAGCCACACTTGCTCGAGAGATCGCGTGGCCGGCGTTGCAGGACGGCGCCGACAGGCCGGTCGCCGATCCGCCGACAACGCGATCACGGCGCGGCGCGTTGTAGAGGCTCCATCACCATTCCCCATGGAGACTGCGATGTCGAATCAACGAACCACCACGCTTGCCCGCACCCTGCTCGCCGCCTGCGCGGCCGCGACCCTCGCGATGGCCGCCGGCACCGCCTCGGCGCAGGTCCGCGGCCAGATCGTGATCGGCAACGCGCCGCCGCCGCCGCGCGTCGAGGCCGTGCCCGCGCCGCGCCCGGGCTACCACTGGACGCCGGGCTACTGGGCCTGGCAGAACCACCGCCACGTGTGGCATCAGGGCGTGTGGGTGCGCGAGCGTCGCGGCTATGCGTATGCCGACCCGGCCTGGGTGCAGCGCGGCGATCGCTACGAGTTCCGCCGCGGCGGCTGGGCGCGCCGCGACAACGACCGCGACGGCGTGCCGAACGGCGCCGACCACCAGCCGAACAATCCGTACCGGCGCTGACGAACTGCCCCCGCGGTGGCGTGCCGGCCCGTCCGCATGCCACCGCGTTTGCTCGGTTCGATGAAGGACGAATTCCCAGGTGCCGTTCTAACGGTGCATGATGGCTCGGCGAGAATGCGCGCCTTGCGTTGCCGTTCGGCAAGCGTCGGAGGCGTCGGTTGGGTGCACACAAACTCAAGGGCCTCAAGGCCGCGGCGGTCGCGCTGCTGGCCGTCGCGATCGCGCTGCTGGTTCTGGCGCTGACGAGTTCGCAGCAAGCCGCCTCGATTCAAGGGCCCAGCGCGCTGCTCGGGCTCGACGACGCGCAGGTCTGGATCGGCGTCGACGACGAGCTTTGGCGGGTTTCGCACGACGGGCGGGTCGAGGACCGTCGGCCGGTCGGCCGCACCGGCTTGCCAGGCGCTCCCTCTCAGCTGGTTCGACATCCCGATGGCTCGGTGGTCGCGACGGTGCGAGACGATGCGACGCTGTATTTCCTCGATCCGCGCGAGCTTCGCGTGACGCGTCGTGTCGCCCCTCGCTGGCCCGCGGAACTCGCCAAGCACGGCGCGCGCGCGATCACGATCGCGTTCGACGCCAGTGGACGAATCGCGATTGCCACCGGCGGAGGGCACGCCGTCGCGCTGTTCGATGCCGACGGCGGCTTCATCGCCCGCACGACCGACGGGCTCTACAAGTTCACCAACGGGTTGTGGTGGCACGGCCAGGACCTCTGGACCACCGACACCAACCGCTTCCAGCTCAAACGGCTCGATGGAATGACGCTGGCATTGCGCGAAACCCGCACGCTGCCGGCCGACGCGCGCGGCGGCTTCCTCGGCCCGGCGCGGGCGATGGCGAGCACCGAGCCCGCGTCGGTAGCGCTGGTGCGCTACGACCAGCAGATGATCGTGGGCCAGATCGTGAGCGTCGATGCCGGGGGTGGCGAAGGCCGCTTCAAGATGCCGTCGCCCGACGCAGAACCGCGCGACCTCGACTGGTTGCGAGGCGAATTGCTGGCCAGCGACGGCGCCAGCCTGGCCGTATGGCGCTGGTCGGCACCCGGTGCGGCACCGGTGATGTTCGGCGACGACGCGCTGCGCGCCGAGTGGTCGGCCCTGTCGACGCGGCGCGCTGCGCTTCAGGCTCGGTATCGCACCGCGCTCGGTGCGGCCATCGCCGTGTTCTGTGTCGCCTTCGCGCTCGCGGTGTGGGCCGAAAAGCTGGGCTCGGAGGCGACGCCCGGCCGCGCGGCGGTCGACCTTTCGCGGCTCGGCACCCCGCTGCTGACTCGACGCGAACTGGCGACCCTGCAGTTCAAGGCCTGGGGCTGGATGCTGGCGATCCCGCTGCTCTTGCTCGTCCTGTCGTCGGGCACGGTCGTGTCCGCCCTGCGCCAGCTCGGCGGGCGAGCGCTCCTCATCGCCACGATGATCGCGTTGCCGGTCGTCGTCGTCGTGATCGGCGTCGTTTGCTTTCGACGGCTCAAGCGGCTCGCCGCTGACGAGGCGCTCGAGCCCGTGTTCAACGACATGGCGGTGCGCCGGCTGCGCCGCTCGAAGACCGTCGCGACATGGCTTCAGCCCGACGAGCACGTGCTCGAAACCTTTTCCTGGATGCTGCCGACGCTGCACTGGGTGGTGCTCACCGATCGTCGCGTGCTGATCTTCACGGCGAATCTGTTCGACGCCCGTCTGAAGCAGTCGATCGCGCGCGCCGACGTGACCGCCGCCAGCACCACGCGCGGTGCGTTGAAGCCGCGCGGCGTCGCCCGGCGGCTGCTGCTCGACCGCCCGCAGTTCGCGGCGATCGGCGGCTGGCTCGAACTGCGCACCCGCGATGGCGAAGCGCTTACCGGCGCGGTGGCCGCCGCGACGGTCGCAGGGCGCGTCGCGCAGCACCTGCAGCTGCAGCGCGATGTGGCCGCCACGGCAGCGGCGCCGTCCGCGCCGGCGTTGCCGCTGCACGCGCAGCCGCTGCGGCGCGAGCCCAGCGCGATGGCGGCCGCGATCGCCTCGGCGCTCGTCCCCGGCCTCGGCCAGTGGATGCAACGGCGCCGCGCCACCGCACTGCTGATGTTCGTGCCGTGGGCACTGGCGGTGGTGGTGCTGTTCGTGCCGGTGGCGTGGGCGCTGTCCGGCCCGCGCACGGAGGTCTCGACGTCACTGATCGTCGCCGCCCTCGGACTCGCCTTGCTGGATGCCGCCGTCGCGGCCTGGGACGCCTGGCGCATGGCGCCTGCGTCGGCGCGCTGATCGCTGCGCTGCCCCCGCTCAGATGGACATCAGATCGACACGAGCCGGCGCACGCCGTCGGCTTCCATGTCTTCGCCGCGGCCGCGGCGGATGATCTCGCCGCGCTCCATCACGAGGTACTGGTCGGCCAGCTCGGCGGCGAAGTCGTAGAACTGCTCGACCAGCACGATCGCCATCTTCTGCCCGCCGGCCATGCCGCGCTCGGCGAGCATGCGGATCACGCGGCCGATGTCCTTGATGATGCTGGGCTGGATGCCTTCGGTCGGCTCGTCGAGGATCAGCAGCTTCGGCCCTGCGGCGAGCGCACGCGCGATCGCGAGTTGCTGCTGCTGGCCGCCCGAGAGATCGCCGCCGCGCCGGTTGATCATCTGCTTGAGCACCGGGAACAGCTCGAACAGCTCGGGCGGGATCGGCGTGGCGCCGCTCTTGTAGGCCAGGCCCATGCGCAGGTTGTCCTGCACCGTGAGGCGGCCGAAGATCTCGCGGCCCTGCGGCACGTAGCCGACGCCCTTGCGCACGCGCTCGTATGGCGTGTCGCGCGTGATCTCGGCGCCGTCGAGCTGGATCGAACCCGTCTTCACCGGCACCACGCCCATCAGGCTCTTCAGCAGCGTCGTCTTGCCGACGCCGTTGCGGCCGAGGATCACCGTCACCTCGCCGAGCCTGGCCTCGAAGCCGAGGTTGCGCAGGATGTGCGAACCGCCGTAATACTGGTTGACGCCGTCGACTTTCAGCATCTCAAAGGCTCCGATGCGCTCGGCGCGGCCCGCGAGGAAAGGCGGAGCGGCAAAGGCGAGAGCGGCCAGGCCGGCGAGGGCTGAAGCCGCGCCCCCGACTGCGTCGGGGGTGCCCTGCGCTGCTCGCTACGCAGGGCAAGTCGACAAACTCGGCCCTGGGTACAGGACCTCAAACAATGTCGACTTGGGCCGCAAGCGGCCCGACCCTGCTGCGCTGCGCTGCTCGGCGCTGGCTTCCCTATGCCCTCGCCGGCCCGGCCGCTCTCGCCTTTGCAACACCGTTGAGCTGTGCCCGCGTCGAATGCTTCGGTCGTGCCTGAGCCGGCGCGGGGTGGTCGGGCGGCGGGCTGTGTGCGACGCCGAGAAGCGCAGGAAGTCGGGGTCGGCGCGCTTGCGCGCCAAGTCCGCATGTTTGAGGCCCGTACTCGGGCCGAGTTTGCGGACTTGCCCCGACTTCCGAGCATCGCAGGGCACCCCTCGCGCAGCGAGGGGCGAGCAGTCTGCCCGCCGACCGGCCAGCCCGTGCCGGCGATCGCGCCGAAGTGTTCAGCGGCCAAGATAGACCTCGACGACCTTCTCGTTGGCCTGTACGTCCGACAGCAACCCTTCGGCCAGCACGCTGCCTTCGTGCAGCACCGTCACCTTCTTGCCGTTCTTGCCGTTCTGCGTCAACTCGCCGACGAACTTCATGTCGTGCTCGACGACGACGAGCGAATGGTTGCCCTCGAGCGAGAGGAAGAGCTCGGCGGTGCGCTCGGTCTCCTCGTCGGTCATGCCGGCGACGGGTTCGTCGAGCAGCAAGAGCTTCGGGTCCTGCATCAGCAGCATGCCGATCTCGAGCCACTGCTTCTGACCGTGACTGAGCAGCCCGGCGGTGCGCTGCGCGCTGTCCTTCAGGTGGATCAGCGTCAGCATCGCGCCGATCCGGTCGAGCTGCTCGCCGCTCAGGCGGAAGAACATCGACGAACGCACGCCGCGGTCGGCCGACAGCGCGAGCTCGAGGTTCTCGAACACGCTCAGGTTCTCGTAGACCGTCGGCTTCTGGAACTTGCGGCCGATGCCCACCTGCGCGATCTCGTTCTCGCGCAGCCGCAGCAGGTCGATCGTCGAGCCGAAGAACGCCTTGCCGAGATCGGGCCGGGTCTTGCCGGTGATGACGTCCATCATCGTCGTCTTGCCGGCGCCGTTCGGGCCGATGATGCAGCGCAGTTCGCCCGCACTGATGCTCAGGCTCAGCGCGTTCAGCGCCTTGAAGCCGTCGAAGCTGACGGTGATGTCGTCAAGGTACAGGATCGCGCCGTGCGAGACGTCGAGTTCGCCGGTGGCCACGCGCGAGTAGCTCGCCTGGCGCCCGCCCGACTGGCCGGCGCTCGCGGCGACACGGCGCTCGTGCTCGACCCTGAGCTGCGCGCCGGCCCTCATCAGCTCGGGCGTCATCGCGGCGCGCTCCCGCGCCGGTAGCGGCGCAGCAGCGCGGCGACGCGCCCGGGGTTGCGCAGCAGCCCGACGATGCCGTGCGGCAGGAAGATCGTCACCGCGATGAACAGCGCGCCGAGGAAGTAGAGCCAGAACTCCGGGAACGCCTGCGTGAACCAGCTCTTCGCGCCGTTGACGAAGAACGCGCCGACGATCGGCCCGATCAGCGTGCCGCGCCCGCCGACCGCGGCCCAGATCGCGATCTCGATGCTCGCCGCCGGGCTCATCTCGCCCGGGTTGATGATGCCGACCTGCGGCACATAGAGTGCGCCGGCGATGCCGCACATCACCGCCGAGATGACCCAGATCGCGAGCTTGTAGCGCAGCGGGTCGTAGCCGGTGAACATCACGCGCGTCTCGGCGTCGCGGATCGCCTGCAGCACACGGCCGAACTTGCTGCGCACCAGCAGGCGCGCGAGCACGAAGAAGCCGATCAGCGTGCACCCGGTGATCACGAACAGCAGCATGCGCATCTGCGGCGTCGCGATCGGGATGCCCAGGATGCGCTTGAAGTCGGTGAAGCCGTTGTTGCCGCCGAAGCCGGTCTCGTTGCGGAAGAACAGCAGCATCGCGGCGTACGTCATCGCCTGCGTGATGATCGAGAAGTACACGCCCTTGATGCGCGAGCGAAACGCAAAGTAGCCGAACACGAACGCGAGCAGCCCGGGCACCAGCACCACCAGCAGCATCTGCGCGATGAACGAGTTGCTGACGGCCCAGTGCCACGGGAAGGTCTTCCAGTTCAGGAACACCATGAAGTCGGGCATGTCCATGCGGTACTGGCCGTCTGCTCCGATCTGGCGCATCAGGTACATGCCCATCGCGTAGCCGCCGAGCGCGAAGAACACGCCGTGGCCGAGCGAGAGGATGCCGGTGTAGCCCCAGATCAGGTCCATCGCGAGCGCGCAGATCGCGTAGCACATGATCTTCGCGGTCAGCTGCACCGCGTACTCTGAGAGGTGGAACGCGCTGCCGGCCGGCACCATCAGGTTCAGCACCGGCACCAGCACCGCGACGATCACCAGCGCCACCAGCACGCCGCCCCAGATGCCGGCGCTCAGCGCGCGCCGGCCACGCGCCGCGTCGGCCCAGTGGCCGCTGGCGGGCGGCGACGGCGCGATCGGCGCGATCGCCTCGACGCCGGCTTCGCGGGCCGCGGCGCGGCCGGCCGGGCCGAGGGTGTCGACGGTGGAACTCATGCCTCGGCGCTCCGGCCCTTCATCGCGAAGATGCCCTGCGGCCGCTTCTGGATGAAGATCACGATGAAGACCAGCACCATGATCTTCGCCAGCACCGCGCCCTGCCAGCCTTCGAGCAGCTTGTTCAGGATGCCCAGGCCCAGCGCCGCGTAGACGGTGCCGGCAAGCTGGCCGACGCCGCCGAGCACCACGACCATGAACGAGTCGACGATGTAGCCCTGCCCCAGATCGGGCCCGACATTGCCGACCTGCGACAGCGCACAGCCCGCCAGCCCGGCGATGCCCGAGCCGAGCGCGAACGCGTAGGTGTCGATGCGCGCGGTGTTGACGCCCATGCACGAGGCCATGCGGCGGTTTTGCGTCACGCCGCGCACGAACAGGCCCAGCCGCGTGCGCGCGATCAGCGCCGAGACGCCGGCCAGCACCAGCACCGCGAACGCGATGATCGCGAGGCGGTTGAACGGCAGCGTGAGGTTGCTCATCACGTCGACACCGCCCGACAGCCACGCCGGGTTCTCGACCGGCACGTTCTGCGCGCCGAACAGCGAGCGCACGCCCTGCTGCAGCACCAGGCTGATGCCCCAGGTGGCGAGCAGCGTCTCGAGCGGGCGGCCGTAGAGCCAGCGGATCACGCTGCGCTCGAGCGCCGCGCCGACCAGCGCCGCGGCGAGGAACGAGGCCGGAATCGCGAGCCACACGTAGTAGTCGAACGCGCCCGGCGCGTAGCTCTTGAACAGGTTCTGGATCACGTAGGTCGCGTAGGCGCCGATCATCATCAGCTCGCCGTGCGCCATGTTGATCACGCCCATCAGGCCGTAGGTGATCGCCAGGCCCAGCGCCACCAGCAGCAGGATCGAGCCGAGGCTGATGCCGGTAAAGATCACGCCCAGGCGCTCGCCCCACGCGAGGCGGCCCTCGATCTGGTCGAGCGCGATGTCGATCGCGGCCTTCACGTCGGCCTCGGTCTCGACCTTCTGGCGGTCGAGCAGCAGCGTCTTCGTCGCCGGCGTGCCGCTCAGGCCGAGCGCCTTCGCGGCGTCGAGCCGCTTGCCCTTGTCGGCGCTGCCGAGCAGCATCGCCGAGCGCACCGCGCCGAGCGCCGCCTTGATCGCCGGCACGGCCTCGGCCGCGTAGGCGGTCTCGATCAGCGGCAGCTTCTTCTCGTCGGGCTCGCTGCCGAGCGTCTTGACCGCGTCGGCGCGCAGCTTCGGGTCGGCCGAGAACAGCTTGATCGACGCCAGCGCGGCGTCGAGCTCGGTGCGCATCTGGTTGTTGTTGACGATGTCTTCGGCGGCCTCGGGCACGGGGCGCTCGGCGCCGCTGACCGGGTCGAAGCCCTTGCCGTCCTTGATCACGAAGACGGCGCTGTCGGTGATCTTCACCGCGTCGTCGGCCATCGCCTGGATCAGCGCGACCGTCTTCTCGTCGGCGTGGGTCAGCACCGCGTTCAGCGCGGCGACGCGCGATTCGACGTCGCCGGCCGCGAGGCTGCGCGCCTCGGCGGCCGTCAGGGCCCGCGCCGGTGCGGTGAGCACCAGCGCGGCCAGGAAGCACAGCAGCACACGCAGCATGTGCGTTCCCGGGTTCCTGCTTCTCACTGCTGCAGCGGCGCGGCGATCACTTCTTCGCCATCAGGTCCGGCTCGTCCTTCTTGCCCTTGTTCTCGGGGATGAACGGGCTCCACGGCTGGGCCTTGACCGGGCCGGGCGTCTTCCAGACCACGTTGAACTGGCCGTCGGCCTTGATCTCGCCGATGAACACCGACTTGTGCAGGTGGTGGTTCTTCGGGTCCATCGTCGACGTGATGCCGCTCGGCGCCGGGAAGGTCTGGCCGGCCATCGCCGCGATCACCTTGTCGGGCTCGACGCTGCCGGCCTTCTTGACCGCCTGTGCCCACATGTGGATGCCGATGTAGGTGGCTTCCATCGGGTCGTTCGTCAGCGGCTTGTCCTTGTGGCCGGCGATGCCCTTGGCCTTGGCGTACTCGCTCCACTGCTTGATGAACGCGGTGTTGGCCGGGCTCTTGATCGACATGAAGTAGTTCCACGCCGCGAGGTGGCCGACCAGCGGCTTGGTGTCGACGCCGCGCAGTTCCTCTTCACCGACCGAGAACGCCACGACCGGCACGTCCTTCGCCTTCAGGCCGGCGTTGCCGAGCTCCTTGTAGAACGGCACGTTCGAGTCGCCGTTGATGGTCGAGACCACCGCGGTCTTGCCGCCGGCCGCGAACTTCTTGATGTCGGCGACGATGGTCTGGTAGTCGCTGTGGCCGAACGGGGTGTACTTCTCGTCGATGTCGGAATCCTTCACGCCCTTGCTGTGCAGGAACGCGCGCAGGATCTTGTTGGTGGTGCGCGGATACACGTAATCGGTGCCGAGCAGCACCCAGCGCTTGGCGCCGCCGCCTTCCTTGCTCATCAGGTACTCGACCGCCGGAATCGCCTGCTGGTTCGGCGCGGCGCCGGTGTAGAAGACGTTCTTCGACAGTTCCTCGCCCTCGTACTGCACGGGGTAGAACAGCAGCGCGTTCTTTTCTTCGTAGACCGGCAGCACCGACTTGCGCGACACGCTGGTCCAGCAGCCGAAGGTCACGGCGACCTTGTCCTGGTCGATCAGCTGCTTGGCCTTTTCGGCGAACAGCGGCCAGTTCGACGCCGGGTCGACGACCACCGCCTCGAGCTTCTTGCCGAGCAGGCCGCCCTTGGCATTGATCTCGTCGATCGTCATCAGCACGGTGTCTTTCAGCACCGTCTCGGAGATCGCCATCGTGCCCGACAGCGAGTGCAGCACGCCGACCTTGATGGTGTCGGCGGCGGCGGCGAAGGTGCTGACGCCGAGCGCGGCAACGCCGAGCGCGACCGCGGTGAGGGTCTTGCCGGCTTGGCGGCGGGATGGGTTCATGGGGTCACGCTCCTCTGTGGTGGCTGGGGTGGGACAAGCAGTCGGCATGCCAGCGCATGCGTGAGCGCAGGTTACGCAGCGGCCCTGGGTCGTGGAATACGCCCGATGGCGTATCCGTCGCGCCGTCCTACAGGCGTGCGGCAAGCGGCCTGATGTTGCGCACACCGGCGGCGACTACGCTGGCTGCTCCCAACCGACCGCACCAAGCGAACCAAGGAGCGACGATGACCAAACGCGCAAAGGCGGCCACGACCGCGTCGCACAGCAACACCTCGACCGGCCACGGCGGCGAGCTGCACCTGCCAAGCGGCGGCACGCACCCGCCGCTGACCACGAACCAGGGTCTGGCGGTCGGCGACAACCAGAACTCGCTGAAGGCGCACCCGCGCGGGCCGACGCTGCTCGAAGACTTCATCCTGCGCGAGAAGATCCACCACTTCGACCACGAGCGCATCCCCGAGCGCATCGTGCACGCGCGCGGCACCGCGGCGCACGGCTACTTCGAGCTGACCGAATCGCTCGCGAAGTACACGCGCGCCAAGGTGCTGACCGAGGTCGGCACGAAGACGCCGGTGTTCACGCGCTTCTCGACCGTCGCCGGCGGCGCCGGCTCGGTCGACACGCCGCGCGACGTGCGCGGCTTCGCCGTCAAGCTCTACACCAGCGAAGGCAACTGGGACATCGTCGGCAACAACATCCCGGTGTTTTTCATCCAGGACGCGATCCGCTTCCCCGACATCATCCATGCGGTGAAGCCCGAGCCCGACCGGCAGTTCCCGCAGGCGCAATCGGCGCACGACAATTTCTGGGACTTCATCAGCCTCACCCCCGAGAGCATGCACATGATCATGTGGGTGATGTCGGACCGCGCCATCCCGCGCTCCTTCCGCTTCATGGAGGGGTTCGGCGTTCACACCTTCCGCCTGCTCAATGCGCGCGATGACTCGACCTTCGTCAAATTCCTCTGGAAGCCGAAGCTCGGCCTGCAATCCGTGGTGTGGAACGAAGCGGTGAAGATCAATGGCGCCGATCCGGATTTCCACCGACGCGATCTGTGGCAGGCGATCCAGACCGGCAATTTCCCGGAATGGGAGCTGCAACTGCAGCTGTTCGACCAGGCCTTCGCCGACAAGTTCGATTTCGACGTGCTCGATCCGACCAAGATCATCCCCGAGGAGATCCTGAAGCCGGTGCCGGTCGGCCGCCTGGTGCTGGATCGCATGCCGGACAATTTCTTCGCCGAGACGGAGCAGGTCGCTTTCATGACCCAGAACGTGCCGCCGGGCATCGACTTCTCCAACGATCCGCTGCTGCAGGGCCGCAACTTCTCCTACCTCGACACCCAGATAAAGC
>DATMIN010000148.1:0-2410 GCA_035554275.1 Burkholderiaceae bacterium | reverse complement strand
GTGACCGTGCTCGGGCTGAAGGAGGGCGGCGTCGACTACGCGATGGACGAGTACAACGCCAAGCTCGTGACGCCCGAGATGAAGAAGAAGGTCGACGCCGCGAAGGCCGACATCATCGCCGGCAAGGTGAAGGTGGCCGACTACATGGCCGACAACGCCTGCAAGTTCTGAAGGCATGAATCTTCCTACTGCGCGGGCCGATCTCGGGTCTGTGCTCCTCGCCGTACGTGAGTACGGCTGCGGTGCTCAACCCGACCTCGACCCGCTCGCGACGCAATCTTCACGCCTTCAGTCGCCAAGCCCGTGTTGAGAAAGGGTCTTTCTTGAGCACCATCAAGCACGTCGCCGCGCGTGCCGGCGTGTCGTTCACGACCGTCTCGCACGTGCTCAACGGCACGCGCCGCGTCAGCGATTCGGCGCGCGAGCGGGTCGAGCGCGCGGTGGCCGAGATGGGCTATTCGCCGAGCGCGGTCGCGCGCGCGCTGAAGACGAGCGAGACCTTGATCCTCGGCGTGCTGGTGCCCAACATCACCAACCCGTTCTTCGCCGAGTTGACGCGCGGCATCGAGGACTGCTGCCGCCGCACCGACTACTCGGTGTTCCTGTGCAATTCCGACGACGACCCGCAGCGCCAGGCGCGCTACCTGCAGACGCTGCTCGAGCGCCGCGTCGACGGCCTGCTGATGGCCGCCGCCGCTGGCGAGGCCGCCGCGCTGGTGCAGCGCCTCGGCTCGGCGCGCGTGCCGACGGTCGTGGTCGATCGCAGCATCCCGGGCCTGGCGGCCGATCTGGTGCGCGTCGATCACCAGGGCGGCGCGCGGCTCGCGGTCGAGCACCTGCTCGGCCTCGGTCACCGTGCGATCGCGTGCCTGTCGGGGCCGTCGGAATTCGCGGTCAGCCGCGCCCGCGTGCAGGGCTGGCGCGAGGCGATGGCCGATGCGCGGATCGAGCCTGCGCCGGGCTGGCTGCTCGAGGGCGAGTTCAGCGCCGCGGCCGGTCACGACCTCGCGCTCGCGCTGCTGGCGCGCGGCGACATCACCGCGATCTTCGCCAGCAACGACCTGCTCGCGATCGGCGCGCTGCGCGCCGCTGCCGAGCGCGGCCTGCCGGTGCCGGGCGCGCTGTCGGTGATCGGCTTCGACGGCATCGACTTCGGCACCTATTCGTTCCCGGCGCTGACGACGGTCGGCCACCCGATCCGCGCGGTCGGCGAGAAGGCGGCCGAGGTGCTGATCGAGCGCATCGCGATGCGCCCGACGACCGACCGCGAGGTGGTGCTGCCGGCGCAGCTGATGCTGCGCGAATCGACCGGCCCGGTGCCGCTGCACTGAGCGCGTCGCGATGACTGCGCCGGCCACGCCTTCGATCGACGCGTCCGCGGTGCGCATGATCGACATCAACAAGCGCTTCGGCAGCGTGCAGGCGAACGCCGATGTGAACTTCGCGGTGCGCCGCGGCACGGTGCACGGCCTGGTCGGCGAGAACGGCGCCGGCAAGAGCACGCTGATGTCGGTGCTGTACGGCTTCTACGCCGCCGACAGCGGGCGCATCGAGGTCGACGGTGCGCCGGTTTCGATCCGCAACGCGCACGAGGCGATCGCGCTCGGGTTGGGCATGGTGCACCAGCACTTCATGCTGGTCGAGACGCTCTCGGCGCTCGACAACGTGATGCTCGGCGCCGAGCCGCACGCGCTGCTCGCGCGCGCCGAAGCGGTGGTGCGCGAGCGGCTCGGCACGCTGATGGCGTCGACCGGCTTGAAGGTCGAGCTCGATGCGATCGTCGGCGCGCTCTCGGTCGGCGACCGCCAGCGGCTCGAGATCCTGAAGGCGCTGTACCGCGGCGCGAAGATCCTGATCCTCGACGAACCGACGGCAGTGCTGACGCCGCAGGAGACCGAGGCCTTGTTCAAGGTGCTGGCGCGGCTGCGCGAGCAGGGCACGACGATCATCCTGATCACGCACAAGCTGAAAGAGGTGATGCGGCTGTGCGACCGCGTCACCGTGATGCGCGCCGGCCGCGTCGTGCACGAGTGCGCGATCGGCGACGCGACGATCGCCGGGCTGGCCGAGGCGATGGTCGGGCGCCAGGTCAACATGGGCCGGCAGGGCGACGCGGCGGCCGCGCCCGGCGCGGTGGCGTTGCGGGCTGATGGCTTGACGCTGCACGACGCGCTCGGCGTGGCCCGCTTGCAAGACGTGTCGCTGAGCCTGCGCGCCGGCGAGATCGTCGGCGTCGCCGGCGTCGCGGGCAACGGCCAGAGCGAGCTGCTCGAGCTGCTCTCGGGCCTGCGCGAGCCGCAGCGCGGCACGCTGCAGCTGGCCGGCCAGACCTTCGAGCCCGGCCGCTGGCTCGACCCGCGCGGTGCGCGCGCGCTCGGCCTCGCGCACGTGCCCGAAGACCGCCACGCGC
>DATMIN010000147.1:0-2510 GCA_035554275.1 Burkholderiaceae bacterium | reverse complement strand
GCGCGGCCTGCTGGTCGCGCGCACTCGGCCGTTCATGGGGATCGAGGTCACGGTCTATGCCGTGCCGATCGCGGTTCACGTGGCGTGGTGCCGGCGCTGCAGCGAGGCGGAGCAGCAGCGATGCCCTACGTGAACCTCAACGGCGAGCCGCTCGACATGCGCACGCTCATGGAGAAGGGCGTGACGCAGCGCTACCTCGAGCGCAAGGCTGGCGTCGTCGCTCGTAAGCCGACCAAGAAGAACGGCTACGCGGCGCCGCCCGGCACCGGGCCGACCGACAAGACCTGTCGCGACTGCAACCACAAGCGCTCGCTCGGCAGCGGTGCCAAGCACTTCATCAAGTGCGAACTGCGCCGCGCGACGTGGACGAGCGGCGAAGGCACAGACATTCTTGCGCGCACGCCGGCGTGCAGCAAGTTCCAACCAAAGGAATGACATGAACCCTCCTATCGCTACTCGGGATGCAGCAGAGCCCGCCCCATGCCCGTTTTGCGGCGTGTCGCTGGTGAAGAACAACAACCCGGCCGACATATACGTGCAACGGTACGGCACACGATGGAGCCACCCAGAGAGCGCCTGCTACTTGAGTGGCGAAGAAACCGGCGTATCGGAGATCAAGGCATGGAACACTCGTCCCGCCACTCCCCCAGCAGGGAGCCGGGAGCCGGCCCAGGTCAAGGCGATTCTTGAATCGATCCCCGTGCACGCCGCAGTGAACAACGGCACCCCGCGAACCGAGCGCGAGGAAGGCTGGAACGCGGCGATGGATTGGATCGTCGACAAGTTCGAGCACGCCTATTCGCTGGCAGGGAGCCGGGCAGCGGCGGCCGAGCACGTTGGCGACACGAACTTTGAGGGCTGGCTGTCCACGCATCAGCGCACACCGAACCGCCTCGACTACTACAAACAGGACATGCGCGATTGCTACTGGGCCGGTTACTTGGAGGCGAGAGGACAACGATGACAGAGCAAGAGATTGGCGAACTGTGGCGCAAGCCCGAGAACTACATGCAGCCACTGGCGTTCGGTGCTGCGCTGATTGCCGCAGAGCGTGAGGCGTGCGCGGTTTTGTGCGAATCACACGCAGGAATGCGCGGCACTGGCGCATGGGTTGCGTCGCCGATCAACGCACCACACGTCAAGACGGCCGCCGAACTGCGCATGGACGCCGCGCACGACACAAGCTGCGTGGGCGCATTCGCTCGCGCAAGACCTGGGGCCCAACGGTCGAGCTAAGCCGCCCGCTTTAGCGGGTCGGCCTTGAGCGACGGGTTAGGGCTCATACCGAACTGAGGAAACGATGGAACAAAGCAAGTGGGTCGGTGGATTTGCGGAGTGGACGGAAGGCGACACGGCCTACCTGTCCATCGCGTTCACCTGGCTGCTCGACATGGCCGCGACGCGAGCGATCTGGTATCGCGCGCTGGGCTACAAGGTACGCGCTGGCGGCCCCGCGCTGTTTCTCGTGAAGATGCAGCACGAGCTGGCCGACCTTGCCGAACTCGGCGGCGATGCGCCCGACGCGATCGCGCGCCACAACCCGGCCGCGACGATCGCCAGCCGCGGGTGCAATGTGGGCTGCTGGTTCTGCATCGTGCCGGCGATGGAGGGCCGCGAGTTCACGCTGCTGCCCGACTTTCCGGTGCGGCCGATCCTGTGCGACAACAACCTGAGCGCGCTGCCGGCGCACTACCAGCAGCACATCATTGACCGCTACGTCGCCGAAGGCGTGCCGCTGCTCGACGCGAACAGCGGTTTCGAGCCGCGCACCTTCGATGACGAGGTGTACGCGCGCTGGCGCGCCATCAACCGCGGGCCGTGGCGCTTTGCCTACGACGACGAACCGGAAGGCGCGGACGTGGAGCGCGTGATGCGGATGCTTCGCGCCGAGCCCGCCAAGAAGAAGCGCGTCTATGTGCTGATCGGGAACGAGCCTTTCGATGCGTGCATGGGCCGAATTCAGCGCGTGATCGACTGGGGCGGTGAGCCCCACGTTCAACCGCTGATGAAGCTGAACGCGCTCGACAAAGAGCCGTGGGTTCGATTCGACTGGACGGCACAGAAACTGCGCGACGTGGCGCGCTGGGCAAACGGCTGGGTGTGGAAGCGCGCCCCGTTTGCCGAGTACGACCGGAGCATGAACAAGAGCCGCGCTGCGCCGATCTATGACGATCAGCAGGGGCTGTTTGTATGAGCCCTAACGTGATATCGACATCCCGTTAGCTATCCATGCTTCATTTTTCAGCAGCCAGCCGAACGCGCCTCGCACGACGAGACGCGCGACTGGAGTATCGCGAGCCATTGCGCTCCGCAGTGCCGGATCGCACGCCAGGCCGACTGCTGGTCGAGTGCAATGGGCAGTGCTTTGATATCGAACTCCGCCCCGACCGGCGAGATTGCCGACGGTGGTATGCGC
Source organism: Burkholderiaceae bacterium (assembly GCA_035554275.1). Taxonomy (GTDB): domain Bacteria; phylum Pseudomonadota; class Gammaproteobacteria; order Burkholderiales; family Burkholderiaceae_C; genus LMDS01. Next base: position 94 of record DATMIN010000147.1, on the reverse strand, counting down.
TCAGAAATGGCGAGCCGTTCATGCATGGCGGCCTCGAGCAGGTGTGGCGCGAGATTCAGCGGCAGATCGCTCCGCTTATGAGTGTTCGCAGACT
>DATMIN010000146.1:0-2300 GCA_035554275.1 Burkholderiaceae bacterium | reverse complement strand
CTCGAGCACCGGCGCCGAATCGGTGAACACGCGGTGGCCGAACGGGCCGATCGCATCGGCGACCGCGTCGGCGAGCTGCTGCAGCCGCGCGCGCAGCACCTTGTGATAGTCGCGGCCGCGCGCATAGATCGAGACCGCGGCACGCGCCGGCTCGTCCAGCCGCCGCCACTCGACCGCCTGCCAGTCGGCGGCCGCGGCGCGCGGCAGGTAGTCCATCCGCGCGGTGATCACGCGCAGCGTGCCCGGCACCAGCTCGGCCGGCCGCGCGCGCTTCAGGCCGTGCGCGGCCATGTAGTCCATCGAGCCGTGAAAACCGTTGTGCAACCACTGCACGAGGCCCGGCTCGGCGTCGGACAAGTCGATGCCGGCCACGCCGATCTGTGAAAATCCGAGCCGCGACGCGTGCGCGCGCAGCTCGGCGAGCAGCGCGTGCAGCCGATCCCGATCCAAATCTCGCAACCCTTGAGCGCCCGACATTTGCCGATTCTAGAAACCCGCACCGACACCTGGCCCGACGAGGCCGCATGCGCCGCCTCGGCCGCGGCGCTGGCCACGCGCGCCGCACTGCGCGATGCATTCGTCGAGCTGCACGGGCCGCTGGGCGCCGGCAAGACCACGTTCGCGCGCCACCTGCTGCGCGCGCTCGGCGTGGTCGGGCCGATCAAGAGCCCGACCTACGCGGTGCTCGAGCCGTACGAGATCGAGATCGGCGGCGCGCCGGTGATCCTCTCGCACTTCGACTTCTACCGCTTCGACGACCCGCAGGAGTGGGAGGACGCGGGCTTTCGCGACGTGTTCGCAGCCAGCGGCCTGAAGCTGGCCGAGTGGCCCGAGAAGGCCGAAGGCCTGCTGCCCGAGGCCGACCTGCAGATCCACATCGAGCCGCTCGACGGCGACGCGCGCCGCGTCCGCTTCGATGCCCACACCGCACGCGGCCGCGCGTTGCTCAGCACATGACAACGACCCGACGCGACGCGCTGCGCTCGATGGGCGCGCTCGCGCTGTCGCTCGGTGGCGCCGAGCTGGCGTTCGGCGCCAGCATCGTCGCGGTGCGCGTCTGGCCGGCGGCCGACTACACGCGCGTGACGATCGAGTCGGATGCGCTGCTGACGCAGCGCCACTTCCTCGCCGACAACCCGAACCGGCTCGTGATCGACATCGACGGCCTCGAGCTCAGCCCGGCGCTGCGCGAGCTGGTCGGCAAGGTGCGCGCCGACGACCCGTTCATCGCCGGCGTGCGCGCCGGCCAGAACCAGCCGCGCGTCGTGCGCCTCGTGCTCGACCTGAAGCAGCCGACCGCGCCGCAGCTGTTCACGCTCGCGCCGGTCGCGGCCTACCAGCACCGGCTCGTGTTCGACCTGTATCCGACGCAGGAGCGCGATCCGCTGCTCGCGCTGATCCGCGACAAGGAGAACGCCGAGCAGCAGGCCGCGAAGTCGGTGCAGGACGCGCTCGGCGAGTTCATCGGCAAGATCGAGCGCCCCGCCGTGCCGATGCCGCCGCTCGCGCAGGCGCCGGCCGTGCCGCCACCGGCCGCGCCGAACGCCCGGCACCGCTGCCCGGGCCGCTGCCGCCGGCGATCCAGGGCAAGATCGACCGCCTCGTCGTCGTCGCGATCGACCCCGGCCACGGTGGCGAAGACCCGGGCGCGAGCGGCCCGAGCGGCCTGCACGAGAAAGACGTGGTGCTGCAGATCGCGCTGCAATTGCGCGAGCGCATCAACGCGCTGCCGAACATGCGCGCGATGCTGACGCGCGACGCCGATTTCTTCGTGCCGCTGCACGACCGCGTGCGCAAGGCGCAGCGCGTGCAGGCCGATCTGTTCGTCTCGATCCACGCCGACGCGTTCATCACGCCGCAGGCGCGCGGCGCCTCGGTGTTCGCGCTCAGCCAGGGCGGCGCGAGCAGCGCCGCGGCGCGCTGGATGGCGAACCGCGAGAACGCCGCCGACGCGATCGGCGGCGTCAACCTCAAGGCCAAGGACGCGAGCGTGCTGCGCGCGCTGCTCGACATGAGCACGACCGCGCAGATCCGCGACAGCCTCAAGCTCGGCGACGAGGTGCTCGGCCAGATCGGCCGCGTCGGCAAGCTGCACAAGGGCAGCGTCGAGCAGGCCGGCTTCGCGGTGCTGAAGGCGCCCGACATTCCCAGCATCCTGGTCGAGACGGCGTTCATCTCGAACCCGTCCGAGGAAGCCCGGCTGCGCGACGACGACTACCGCGACAAGCTGGTGGAGGCGCTGTTCACCGGCATCCGGCGCTACTTCGCGCGCAATCCGCCGCTGGCGCGGCAGCGTGTGC
>DATMIN010000145.1:0-2347 GCA_035554275.1 Burkholderiaceae bacterium | reverse complement strand
ACGCCGCTCTTGGTCGGCACGTGCGGCGCAAATTCCTTGAAGCGCTTCAGCAGGTTCAGCGAGTACGCGTAGTCCGAGCCCGGGCGCGCCTGCTTGTACAGGCGCGGGGTGGTCTCGAGGTTGTGGTTCATCACGTCGGGCTTTGCTTCCTTCAGGATCTCGAGCGCGCGGTCCATGCGGCCGCGGAAGTCGGGCGTCAGGATCTCGATCTGCGTCTGCGGCGAGTGCTCGCGCACGCTGCGGATGCAGTCGACGAAGTGCTGCGCGCCGCCGTCGCGCAGGTCGTCGCGGTCGACGCTAGTGATCACCACGTACTTCAGCTTCAGCGCGGCGATCGTCTTCGCCAGGTTGAGCGGCTCGTCGGCGTCGAGCGGGTCGGGCCGGCCGTGGCCGACATCGCAGAACGGGCAGCGCCGCGTGCACTTGTCGCCCATGATCATGAAGGTCGCGGTGCCCTTGCCGAAGCACTCGCCGATGTTCGGGCACGAGGCCTCCTCGCACACCGTGTGCAGCTTGTGCTCGCGCAGGATCTGCTTGATCTCGTAGAAGCGGGTGCTCGGTGACCCGGCCTTGACGCGGATCCACTCGGGCTTCTTCAGCGTTTCCGCCGGCACGATCTTGATCGGGATGCGCGCGGTCTTGGCCTGCGACTTCTGCTTGGCCGTGGCGTCGTAGCCGTCGGTCGCGGTGTCGTGGATCAGGTTCGGGGTGCTCATGGGCGCTTTCGGGTCAGGGGCGCAGGCCGTCGGCCAGCTGCCGGCCGAGCGACTCGGCCACCTCGTCGGTCGAGGCCGCAACGCCGATTGTAGAAAGATCGACCGTGCGCAGCCCCGGATAGCCGCAGGGGTTGATGCCGGCGAAGGGTCGCAAGTCCATCGCCACATTGAGCGCGACGCCGTGGTACGCGCAGTGCCGGCTCACCTTGATGCCGAGCGCGGCGATCTTGGCCAGCCCCTCGAACGGGTCGGCGCGCGGGCCGCTCAGCGCGGCGTGGCCGAACGGATCGGCCGGACGCACGTAGATCCCCGGCGCGCCGCTCACGCGGTGGCCCGTCACGCCGAACTCGGCGAGCGTCTTCAGCAGCGCGTGTTCGAGGCGGAACACGTACTCCTTGACGTAGAGGCCGAGGCGCTTCAGGTCGACGAGCGGGTACGCGACCGCCTGCCCCGGCCCGTGGTAGGTGACCTGGCCGCCGCGGTTGGTCTGCAGCACCGGGATGCCGTTCGCCGCCAGCAGGTGCTCGGGCTTGCCGGCCACGCCCTGGGTGTAGACCGGCGCGTGCTCGCAGAGCCAGATCTCGTCGGGCGTGTCGGCGCCGCGCGCGGCGCTGAAGGCCTGCATGGCCGCGAGCGTCGGCGCGCAGTCGACCGTGCCGAGCCGGCGCAGCGCGGCGCTCACAGCACCATCTTCACCATCGGGTGGGTGCTGAGCGTGCGGTACAGCTCGTCGAGTTGCTCGCGGCTGGTGGCGGTGACGGTGATCGTCACGCCGAGATACTTGTCGCCCTTGCTCGCGCGCAGCTCGACGGTCGCGGCGTCGAACGCCGGGTCGAAGCGCTCGGCGATCGAGGTGATCGCGTGCACGAAGCCGTCGGCGTTCAGCCCCATCACCTTGATCGGGAACTTCGACGGGTACTCGATCAGCGATTGCTCTGGCGGGATCTCTTGCATCAGCGTGTGGGTGTCCATCGAACCCGACATGGGGTCTGCCGGCGCGATTTCCAGCTCGGATCGACTGGGTGAAGGCCTGACTAAATCGACTGCGTCGATTTGGCCCGCTGGTAGGCCTCGAACAGCCGCGCGTACACCGGCCCCGGCTTGCCGCGCAGCGCACCGTGGCCGACCGGCTCGCCGTCGAGGCTGGTGACCGGCAGGATCTCCTTCGTGGCCGAACTGAGCAGCAGCTCGTCGGCCGCGAGCACGTCGGCCTCGGCGATCGGGCGCAGGTTGTAGGCGATGCCGACGTCCTCACAGAGTTCGCGGATCAGCTCGTAGCGGATGCCCTCGAGCACGTGCTCGCTCTTCGGCGCGCCGAGCAGCGCGCCCTCGTGCACGACCCAGACGTTGCTCGCCGCCGCTTCGGTCAGGAAGCCGTTGCGGAACATGATCGTCTCAGTCGCGTTCTTGTCGGCCGACATCTGGCGTGCCAGCACGTTGCCGAGCAGCGAGATGCTCTTGATGTCGCCGCGCTCCCAACGGAAGTCGCGGGCGCTGACGCAGGCCACACCCTGGTGCCGCTGTTCGCCGCTCGCCGGCTTCATCGCGCTCGCGGTCATGAACACGGTAGGCTCGATGCCGAGCGGCATGACATGGTCGCGCACCGCGACGCCGCGGGTCACCTGGATGTA
>DATMIN010000144.1:0-2072 GCA_035554275.1 Burkholderiaceae bacterium | reverse complement strand
ACGAGCAGCCGGTCGCTGATCTCGAACAGCTCGTCGAGCTCTTCGCTGACGATCAGCAGCGCGCAGCCCTCGTCGCGCAGCTTCAGCAGCTCGCCGCGGATCTGCGCCGCGGCGCCGACATCGACGCCCCAGGTCGGCTGCGAGACGATCAGCAGCTTCGGCTTCGCGGCGATCTCGCGGCCGACGATGAACTTCTGCAGGTTGCCGCCCGACAGGCTCTTCGCCGCCGCGCCCGGGCCGCCGGCGCGCACGTTGAAGCGCGCGATCAGTTCCTCGGCCAGCTTCGTGACCCGCCGGCTCGAGATCCAGCCCGACGCCGACACCGTCTCGGTGCGCGTCAGCAGCGTGTTGGCGGCCAGCGAGAGCAGCGGCACCGCGCCGCGGCCGAGGCGCTCTTCGGGCACGAAGTGCAGGCCGAGCGCGCGCCGCGCGCGCGGCCCGGCGCGGGCGATGTCGCGGCCCGACAGCGTGATGCTGCCCGGCGCGGCGCGCGGGTCTTCGCCCGACAGCGCGGCCATCAGTTCCTGCTGGCCGTTGCCAGAGACGCCGGCGATGCCGACGATCTCGCCGGCGCGCACCTCGAGCGAGATGTCGGTCAGCGTGGTGCCGAACGGGTCGGCCTTCGGCACGCTCAGCGAGCGCACCGCCAGCACCACCTCGCCCGGCGCGTGCTGCACATGCTTCAGCTGCGGCGGCTCGGCGCCGATCATCAGGCGCGACAGCCCGGCGTTGCTCTCGGTGCGCGGGTCGACCGTACCGGTGACCCTGCCGCCGCGCAGCACCGTGCAGTTCGTGCACAGCGCGCGGATCTCGTCGAGCTTGTGGCTGATGTACACGATGCTCGTGCCCTCGCTCGCGAGCCGGCGCAGCACGACGAACAGCTTTTCCACCGCCTGCGGCGTCAGCACCGAGGTCGGCTCGTCGAGGATCAAGAGCTTCGGGTTCGTCATCAGCGCGCGCACGATCTCGACCCGCTGGCGCTCGCCGACCGACAGCGTGTGCACCGGGCGCAGCGGGTCGACCTCGAGGCCGTATTCCTGCTCGACCTGGGTCATCCGCTGCGTCACCTCGGCGAGGTTCAACGACTTGTCGAGGCCGAGCCAGACGTTCTCGGCCGCACTCAGCGTGTCGAACAGGCTGAAGTGCTGGAACACCATGCTGATGCCGAGCGCGCGCGCCTCCTGCGGGTTGCGGATCGTGACGGCCTGACCGTTCCAGCGGATCTCGCCCGAATCGGGCCGCACCGCGCCGTAGATCATCTTCATCATCGTCGACTTGCCGGCACCGTTCTCGCCGAGCACGGCGTGGATCTCGCCCGGCGCGACCTGCAGGTTCACGGCGTCGTTGGCCTTCACGGCCGGGTACTGCTTGCTGAGGTCGACGAGTTCGAGGCGGAGCATGCGTTGAGTTCTTTCGCGTCGAGAAGGCGTTAAGCAAGTTGCGGGCGCAGCGCGCCCTCGCCGCGCCGGTAGCGCTCGACGCCGGCGACATACGTGGCCGCCAGATTGCGGTCGTCGGCCATCGTGACCCAGGCAAACGCGCGCTCGTGCGGGGTGCGCGCCGCGTCCATGCGGTGCGCGGCCACCGGGTCGGCGGCCCAGTCCCAGACGCACACGTCGGCGAGGCTACCCGGCTCGAACGAGCCGATCTCGGCGTCGAGCTGCAGCGCCCGCGCGGCGCCGCGCGTGGCGGCGTGCAGCGCCGTCCACGCGGTCAGCCGGCGCCCGGCCATCGCCTGGACCTTGTAGGCGTCGCCGATCGTGCGCAGCATCGACAGGCTGGTGCCGCCGCCGACGTCGCTCGCCAGGCTGACCGCGACGCCGGCGTCGCGCGCCGCCGGCCAGTCGAACAGACCGCTGCCGAGGAACAGGTTCGACGACGGGCTGTGGGCGATCTGCGCGCCGGCCGCGGCGAGCGCGGCGCGGTCGGCAGCGTCGAGCCAGATGCCGTGCGCGAGCACGCTGCGCCGGTGCAGCAGGCCGGCCGACGCGTACACGTCGAGGTAGCTGCGCGCGGCCGGGAACAGCTCGCGCACCCACGCGACCTCGGCCCGGTTCTCGGCCACGTGGGTC
>DATMIN010000143.1:0-26150 GCA_035554275.1 Burkholderiaceae bacterium | reverse complement strand
GAGGGCCTGCCGCCGAAGGAGGCCACGAAGAAGGCGATGGGCCAGATCTACGGCGCGATCATCGGCGTCACGGTCGTGCTGATCGCGGTGTTCGTGCCGCTCGCGTTCTTCAGCGGCTCGGTCGGCAACATCTACCGCCAGTTCTCGGCGGTGATGGTCTCGGCGATCGCGCTGTCGGCGTTCATGGCGCTGTCGCTGACGCCGGCGCTGTGCGCGACGCTGCTGCAGCAGGTCGAGGCCGGCCATCACGTCGAGAAGAAGGGCTTCTTCGGCTGGTTCAACCGCGGCTTCAAGCGCACCGCGAAGGGCTACGAGGGCTGGGTCGCGCGGCTGCTGAAGCGCGCGGGCCGATTCATGATCGTCTACCTCGCGATCGGCGCGGCGCTGGCGTTCATGTTCACGCGGCTGCCGACCTCGTTCCTGCCGAACGAGGACCAGGGCTACATCATCGCCAACGTGCAGTTGCCGCCGGGCGCGACGCGGGCGCGCACGCTCGCGGTGATGCAGCAGGCCGAAGGCTTCTTCCTGAAGCAGCCGGAGACGCAGGCGATGGTCAGCGTGCTCGGCTTCAGCTTCTCGGGCACCGGCCAGAACGCCGCGCTCGCGTTCGTGCCGCTGAAGGACTGGTCGGAGCGCGAAGGCGCCGGCCACTCGGCGCAGGCGCTCGCGGCGCGCGGCTTCGGCGCGCTCTCGGGCGTGCGCGACGCGTTCATCTTCGCGCTCAGCCCGCCGCCGATTCCCGAACTCGGCAACGCCACCGGCTTCACCTTCCGGCTGCAAGACCGCGGCGGCAACGGTCACGCCGCGCTGCTGGCCGCGCGCAACCAGCTGCTCGGCATGGCGGCGCAGAGCAAGGTGCTCGCCGGGGTGCGGCCCGACGGGCTGGAAGACGCGCCGCAGCTGCGCCTGGACATCGACCGCGACAAGGCGAGCGCGCAGGGCGTGGACTTCGCCGCGATCAACGCGGCGCTGTCGACCTCGCTCGGCTCGAGCTACGTCAACGACTTCCCGAACGCCGGGCGGCTGCAGCGCGTGGTGGTGCAGGCCGACGCGCCGGCGCGGATGCAGGGCGACGACCTGCTGCGCATCAACGCGCTGAACTCGCAGGGGCAGGCGGTGCCGCTGTCGGCGTTCGCGACGACGAGCTGGGTCAACGGCCCGGTGCAGACGGTGCGCTTCAACGGCTATCCGACGATGCGCATCGCCGGCGACGCGGCGCCGGGGCAATCGACCGGCCAGGCGATGCTCGAGATGGAAAAGCTCGCCGCGAAGCTGCCCGGCGGCTTCGCGTTCGAGTGGACCGGCCAGTCGCGCGAGGAGCGTCTCGCCGGCTCGCAGGCCTACCTGCTGTACGGCTTCGCGATCCTCGCGGTGTTCCTGTGCCTGGCGGCGCTGTACGAGAGCTGGTCGATCCCGCTGTCGGTAATTCTCGTGGTGCCGCTTGGCGTGCTCGGCGTCGTGCTCGGCACGATGCTGCGCGGCTACTCGAACGACGTGTACTTCCAGGTCGGGCTGATCACGATCATCGGGTTGTCGGCGAAGAACGCGATCCTGATCATCGAGTTCGCGAAGGACGCGCAGCTCGCCGGCAAGAGCGCGTTCGACGCCGCGGTCGAGGCGGCGCACCTGCGCTTTCGCCCGATCGTGATGACCTCGCTGGCGTTCATCCTGGGCACGCTGCCGCTCGCGCTGGCGAGCGGCGCCGGCTCGGCGAGCCAGCGCGCGATCGGCACCGCGGTGATCGGCGGGATGGTCACCGCGACGGCGCTCGCGGTGCTGTTCGTGCCGGCGTTCTACCTCGTCGTGCGGCGCGTGTTCCACGGCCGCGAGAAGAAGCCGGCAGCGCCCGCGTTGAAGGAGGGCACGGCATGAGCGCGACCACGAGACTCTCGCGCCTGCGCGTGCTCGCGGCGGCGGCCAGCGCTGCGCTGCTGGCCGGCTGCATGAACCTCGCGCCGCGCTACGAGCGCCCGGCCGCGCCGGTGGCGCCGGCCTACGCGCCCGAACTCACGCCTGCGGGCGCTGCGGCCGCCGCGCCGGCCGCGGCCGAGATCGAATGGCCGCGCTTCTTCGCCGACCCGCGGCTGAAGCGGCTGATCGAACTCGCGCTCGCCAACAACCGCGACCTGCGCGTCGCGGTGCTGAACATCGAGCAGGCGCGCGCGCAGTACCAGATCCGCCGCGCCGACGAGTTGCCGACGGTGGGCGCCGGCATCAGCGCGGTGCGCCAGGCCGGCACGAGCGGCGGGCTCGTCAACGTCTACTCGGTCGGGCTGCAGGTCACGAGCTACGAGCTCGATTTCTTCGGCCGCGTGCGCAACCTCGGCGAAGCCGCGCTGGCGCAATACCTCGCCACCGACGAGGCGCGCAAGACGACGCAGATCGCGCTGATCGCCGGCGTCGCGACCACCTATGTGAGCCTGCTCGCCGACGAGGAGCTGCTGCGCGTCACGCGCGACACGCTGAAGACGCGCGAGGATTCGTCGCGCCTGACGAAGCTGCGCTTCGACAACGGCGCCTCGAGCGAGGTCGACGTGCGCCAGGCCGAGCAATTGCTCGAGACCGCCAAGGCCACGCTCGCGCAGACGCAGCGCCAGCGCGCGCTCGACGAGAACGCGCTGACGCTGCTCGTGGGCCAGGCGCTGCCGGCCGAGCTGCCCGAGCCGCTGCCGCTCGCGGCGCAGCAGGCGGTGGCCGATCTGCCGGCCGGGCTGCCGTCGGACCTGCTGCAGCGCCGCCCCGACCTGCGCTCGGCCGAGCAGCAGCTGCTCGCCGCGAACGCCAACATCGGCGCCGCGCGCGCGGCGTTGTTCCCGCGCATCTCGCTGACCGCCAATGCCGGCACCGCGAGCACCGAGCTCTCGGGCCTGTTCAAGAGCGGCACCTGGGCGATCACCGGCTCGGCCTCGCTGCTGCAGACGATCTTCGATTCGGGTCGCAACCAGGCCAATCTCGACGTGGCCAAGGTCGGCAAGGAGATCGCGGTCGCGCAGTACGAGAAAGCGATCCAGACCGCGTTCCGCGAGGTCTCGGATTCGCTCGCCGGCCGCGCCACGCTCGGCGAGCAGCTGCGCGCGCAGACGGCCGTGGCGAACGCGGCGCAGGCGAGCTTCAAGCTCGCCGACCTGCGCTACCGCAACGGCGTGGCGAGCTACTTCGATCTGCTCGACGCGCAGCGCACGCTGTTCAGCGCGCAGCAGGCGGCGGTGCAGGTGCAGTCGGCGCAGGTGCAGAACCTGGTGACGCTGTACAAGGTGCTCGGAGGCGGGTGGACGGAGCCGGTTCGCTGACTCAGATCAGCGCAAGTTCAGCGCGAGCGAAGCGGGCCGGGGCGCTGTGTTGCGCTCATGTCCCCCGCGCCGTGCGGTCGCTCGGCGCTCCTCCTTTACTTCGCTCCACACAACGCCCCGGCCCGCTTCGCGGGGCCGCCGCGGCGGTGTTTGCCGAGAGCGGCGGGCGACCGGCGCAGTGACGTAAAGGAGGAGGGCAGGCGAAGCCTGGCCGGGGGACATGAACGGAGCCGGTCGCCCGTCGCTCTCGGCTCGCGCCGACGCAACACGCAACGCTGTGGCATCCTGACGCGAACCCAGCGTCGTCAGCAATGAACCCCGCCACCCACCGCGCCCAGCTCGTCGGCATGCTCGCCGAGGCGGCCGAGATCGAGCACTGCCTGATGTGCACGTATCTCTATGCGGCTTTCTCGCTGAAGACCTCGACCGACGAGGATCTGAGCCGCGGCGAGCTGGAAGCGGTGCAGCGCTGGTACCGCGAGATCATCGCGATCGCGACCGACGAGATGCTGCACCTCGCGCTCGCCAACAACCTCGCGATCGCGATCGGCGCGCGGCCGCACTACCGGCGCTTCAACTTCCCGATCGCGCCGGGGCTGTTCCCGGCCGACATCGCGGTCGAGCTCGCGCCGCTCGACGAAGGCACGCTCGACCACTTCGTGTACCTCGAGCGCCCGGCCGACGTGGCCGAGCGCGACGGCGCGGCCTATGCGAAGACGAGCTACGCGCGCCACGGCATCGGCACCGGCCGGCTGATGATGATGGCCGACGACTACGCGACCGTCGGCGAGTTGTACGAGGCGATCGCGACGAGCTGCGAAGGCATCGCGGCGAACCTCGGCGAGGCCCAGCTGTTCATCGGCCCGCGCGAGTCGCAGCTCGGCCCGCGCGATTTCCGCCTGCCCGGGCTGATGACGATCGGCTCGCTCGCCGACGCGCACCAGGCGATCGAGTTCATCCGGCACCAGGGCGAAGGCTCGCGCGGCGCGCACGCCGGCTCGCACTACGCGCGCTTTCGGGCGATCCGCGACGAATGGGCGGCGCTGCAGCGGGCCCGGCCCGGCTTCGTGCCGGCGCGCGCGGCGGCGCGCAACCCGGTGATGCGCGAGCCGGTCGATCCGGCCGCGCGCGTGCACATCACCGCGCAGCCGGCGGCCGACCTGCTCGACGCCGGCAACGTCTGCTACGAGATGATGTTGCGGCTGCTGACGGCGCTGTCGGATGTGGTGCCGCGCGATGCCGCGGCGCAGGCCCGGCGCCGCGCGATCGCCGACCAGACGCTCGCGCTGATGCACACGCTCGCCGACATCGGAGGCTTGCTCAGCGCGCTGCCGGCGAGCGCGGCGCACCCGGGCGTCAACGCCGGGCTCACGTTCACCGCGTCGCGCACCGTGCTCGCGTTTCTCTCGGCCGAGACTGCGACGCTGGTGATGGCCGAGCGCTTCGGCTGCGTCGCCGAGCGGCTCGAGCAGCTCGCCGCGCGGCTGCCGTCGCTGGCGCGGCATGCGCAGACGATGCGGCGCTTCTCCGACCACTGGACCGACGAGCACGACCGCCGCTGGCCGGGCGGCGTTGTGCCGCGGCCCGACGCCGAACCCGCGAAGGAGACCTCAGCGATGTCCTCCACGTCCAACCCCACGCCCGCCGCCAAGCCGCCCGACGAAGCGCGCGGCCGTGACGTGCTGCTGCGCTTCGACACGCAGCGCTGCATCCACGCGCGCCGCTGCGTGCTCGGCGAGCCCGAGGTGTTCCTCGCCAACACGCCGGGCGAATGGCTGCACCCGGACGCGGCCACGCCCGAGCGGATCGCGATCGTCGCGGCGCAGTGCCCGTCGGGCGCGGTCACCTACGAGCGGCTCGACGGCGGCGCGAACGAGCAGGCGCCGCGCGTCAACGTCGTGCGCGTGCGCGAGAACGGCCCGCTCGCGGTGCTCGCCGAGATGCAGATCGCCGGCCAGGAAGGGCGCCCCGGCTCGACGCTGCGCGCCACGCTGTGCCGCTGCGGCGCATCCAGCAACAAGCCGTTCTGCGACGGCTCGCACACTGCGGCCGGCTTCATTGCGAGCGGCGAGCCGAAGACGATCGAGTCGCAGCCGCTCGCCGCGCGCGCCGGCGTGCTCGCGATCACGCCGACGCGCAACGGCCCGCTCGAGGTCAAGGGCAACCTCGAGGTTTGCTCGGGCACCGGGCGCACCGTCGACCGCGTCACCGAGACGTTCCTCTGCCGCTGCGGCCACTCGCAGAACAAGCCGTTCTGCGACGGCTCGCACGGCCGCGCCGGCTTTGTCGCCGACGGCGCCTGAGCGTCTCCGAGCTCTGCCTGGGCACGATGACCGTCGGCCGACCCGGCGGCCACGCCTGACGGCCCCGCCCGCTCACAGCGGCGCGATTCTTCCGAGCGGCTCGAAGGCCGGCGTCGTCTTCGCCTTCCACGCGGCGATCGCGATGGCCATCTCGTCGGTGTCGAAGATCGCGCTCTGCAGCAGCGTCATCTGCGCCAGGCTTGCCGCGGTGCCGTGGTCGCGCGCGTGGTTCAGCGCGAGCTTGCTGCCGGCGATCGCGAGCGGCGACTTGGTGGCGATCTCGCGCGCCAGTTGCAGCGCGCGCTCGAGCGTGGCGCCGGCATCGGGCAGCACCGCGTTGACCAGGCCGATCGCGAGCGCGCGCTCGGCACCGAGCCGCGCCCCGGTGTAGGCCAGCTCGCGCGCGACGCCGGGCGGCACGATCTTCGCCAGCCGCTGCAGCGAGCCGAGGTCGGCCATCATGCCGATCTGGATCTCCTGCACCGTGAAGAACGCGTCGGCGCTGCAGACGCGGATGTCGCAGGCGCTGGCCAGGTCGAGCCCGCCGCCGACGCAGCCGCCTTGGACCGCGCAGACGACCGGGAAGCGCGCCTCGTCGAGCGCCGTGAAGCAGTCGATCAACTGGCGCAGCGTCTCCTGGAAGTTCAGGCGCGAGCGCGCGCTCGCGGTGCCGAGTGCGTCGGGCCCGGCGTCGAACACGTCGAGCGCCATGCCGGCGCAGAAGTGCTTGCCGGTCGACGAGATCACCAGCGCGCGCGTCTCGCCGGCGGCCTGCAGGCCGCGCACCGCGTCGCGCAGCAGCGGGAAGAACGGCAGCGCCATCGTGTTCAGCCGCTCGGGCCGGTTCAGCTGCAGGTGGGCGACGCCGGCCTCGGCGGCGAGCGAGAAGAAGGCGTTGTCGGTCATCGGAGTTCCCCGGGGTGCGCGGCGAAAACGCCAGCCTACACTGCCGCCGATGCCGCCCCTGACCACCCACGACGGCCTCCAGCTGCAGCTGCGCGACTGGCCCGGCGAGCCCGGGCGCGGCGCGGTGCTGATCGTGCACGGCCTGGGCGAGCACATCGGGCGCTACGAGCACGTGGCGGCGCAGCTGCTGCGCAGCGGCCCCAGCGTCGCCGGCCACGATCAGCGCGGCCACGGCACCAGCGACGGCCCGCGCGGCCGCCTGCACCATCCCGACGACCTGCTGCGCGACCTGGCGCTGGTGATCGACGCGGTGCGCCTGACGCATCGCGGCCCGCTGGTACTGCTCGGCCACAGCATGGGCGGGCTGGTGGCCGCGCGCATGGTCGCGGCCGGGCTCGAGCCGAAGCCGCCGAAGTGGTACCGGCCGGTCGACGCGCTGGTGCTGTCGTCGCCGGCGCTCGACATCGGGCTGAGCGGGCCGAAGAAACTGTTGCTCACGCTGCTCGGCCGCTTCGCGCCGAACGCGGCGCTCGACAACGGGCTCGATCCGCAGTGGGTCTCGCGCGACCCGGCCGTCGTTGCCGCGTATGAAGACGACCCGCTGGTGCACGACCGCGTCGCGCCGAAGCTGGTGCGCTTCCTCGTCGACGCCGGCGCGTTGGTGCAGGCGCATGCCGCGCAGTGGCGTGTGCCGACGCTGCTGCTGTACGCCGGCGCCGACCGCTGCGTCGTGCCCGCCGGCAGCGCCGCGTTCGCGGCGGCGGCGCCGCGCGACGTCGTCACCGCGCACGCGTTCCCAGCGCTCGCGCACGAGCTGTTCAACGAGCCCGAGCAGGCTGAGGTGTTCGCGGTGCTCGCGGGCTGGCTCGCGCGATTGCCCGGCGGTCGCCCCGCGCGCTGATCGGAAACGCGGCGCGCCTACACTGGCCGTTTCGAGATTCGAGGAGTTCTGCGATGAACGCACGCGACCCGCTGCTGCCGGTGCAGCCCGACGAAGCCGACGCGTTTCGCGCCTTCGCCGGCCGCACCTGGGACGACGAGATCGTCCCGCTGCTGACGAACTACATCGCGATTCCCGCGAAGAGCCCGATGTTCGACGCCGACTGGGCCGCGAACGGCCACCTCGAGAAGGTGGTGCGCGATGCTGCGGCCTGGGTCGAGAGCAAGAAGGTGGCGGGCCTGACGCTCGAGGTCGTGCGCATCGAGGGCCGCACGCCGGTGATCTTCTTCGAGGTGCCGGCCACCAAGGCTGGAAGCACCGACACGATCTGCTTGTACGGCCACCTCGACAAGCAGCCCGAGTTCAACGGCTGGCGCAACGACCTCGGGCCGTGGACGCCGAAGTACGAGAACGGCCTGCTCTACGGCCGCGGCGGCGCCGACGACGGCTACGCGGTGTATGCCTCGCTGACCGCGATCATGGCGCTCGATGCGCAGGGCATCCCGCGGCCGCGCTGCGTCGGCATCATCGAGAGCTGCGAGGAGAGCGGCTCGTTCGACCTGCCGGCGTACATCGACGCGTTGAAGCCGCGCCTGGGCAACGTCAGCCTCGTCGTCTGCCTCGACAGCGGCGCCGGCAACTACGACCAACTGTGGCTCACGACCAACCTGCGTGGCATGGTCAGCGGTGTGTTGCGCGTCGAGATCCTCACCGAAGGCGTGCACTCGGGCGATTCAAGCGGGCTGGTGCCGTCGAGCTTCCGCATCCTGCGTCAGGTGCTCGACCGGCTCGAGGACAGCCAAACCGGCGAGCTGCTGCCGCAGAGCTTCCACTGCGCGATTCCCGCCGACCGCATCGAGCAGACGCGCGCGACCGCGGCGATCCTCGGCGATCTGGTCTGGAAGCGCTTCCCGTGGGCCTGCGGTGCCGACGGCGGCTCGGCCTTGCCGACCACCACCGACCCGCAGCAGGCGCTGCTGAACCGCACCTGGAAGCCGACGCTGAGCGTGACCGGCGCCGACGGCTTCCCCGAGCTGGGCAATGCCGGCAACGTGCTGCGGCCGTACACCGCGTTCAAGTTGAGCCTGCGCCTGCCGCCGCTGATCGACGGCCACGAGGCGGCGCTGAAGCTGAAGGCGCTGCTCGAGGACAACGCGCCGTACAACGCCAAGGTCACGTTCGCGCCCGACGGCCGCGCCGGGGCGTTCGGGGCCACCGGCTGGAACGCGCCGAGCCTGGCGCCATGGCTGGAAGACGCGCTCAACGGCGCGTCGCAGGCGCACTTCGGCGCGCCGTGCGGCTACATCGGCCAGGGCGGCACGATCCCGCTGATGAGCATGCTGCAGAAGAGCTTCCCGGCGGCGCAGATGATGGTCTGCGGCGTGCTCGGCCCGAAGAGCAACGCGCACGGGCCGAACGAGTTCCTGCACGTGCCGTACGGCAAGCGGCTCACCGCGGCGGTCGCGCAGGTGATGGCCGCGTGCCCGTGACCTGAGGCGCGCGCCGCAACGACGTGCCCGACACGCGGCCGTCTTCGCGGCCTCAGCCGTTGCGGCTGCGCCGCCACACGAGCAGCGCGAAGCACGCGGCGCTCGCGATCAGCGCGAACAGGAACAGCGGCTGGCCGAGGTCGCGCAGCGCGTCGAGTGCGTTGCCGAAGAGCCAGCGCGGCGCATCGGCCACGGCCGCCAGCATCTGATCGGCGTGGCGGATGCGCGGCGGCATCAGCGCCTGGCGGGCGTTGACGATCAGTCCGCGACCGATGTCGCCGATCCAGGTGATGCCGTACAGCGTCGACAGCAGCTTGTGCGCCAGCCCCAGGCTGATCGCGAGCACCGGCACGCCCCAGCGCTTCAGCCAGGCCGACGCCGCCATCGTCGCCAGCAGCAGCGGCATCAGCCAGGCGCACGCGAGCGCCACGCCGAGCAGCGCGCGCAGCACGCCGGCAACGCCGGCCAGCGCGAGCTGGCCCCACGGCAGCCCGAACGCCTCGGCCGCGCCGAACGCGCGCCACACCAGGCCGAAGCCGATCGGCACGCCGAACGCCGCGCCGACCAGCAGCGCCAGCATCGGCACCAGCACGAGGTGCATCAGCACGGTCGCGCCGATGCTGGCCGAGTGGCCGGTCGGCAGCGAGAGCCAGAACTCGATCGAGCGGTCCTGCCGGTCGCGGCGCGCCAGGCCCGGCGTCTGGAACAGCATCGACACCGCGGTGATGCCGAGCACCGCCGCCGGCGCCGCGGCCATCGCGATCAGCATCAGCGCGAGCGCCGGCGTCGGGCCGAGATCGTCACCGTCGATCTCGACGCTGCCGAACGGCAGCATCAGCAGCACGATCAGCGGCGGTGCGAGCATCAGCGCGAGCCAGCCGCGGTGGTGCTGCATCCATTCGCGCTGCAGCAGGGTGTTGAACTTCTCCATGGTCTGGCTCTCCGTTCGGCCGCTCAGGCCTGCGTGCGGTTCATCTCGGGCGCGCGCGTCAGCGCGACGAACAGGTCGACCAGGCTCGGCTGGAAGCGCTGGCCGAGCGCGGCCACGTCGGCCGGCGGCGCGCCGTCGAACAGCGCCGCGGCCTGGCCGGCCTGGCGGTAGCGCAGCAGCGGGTGCGCCGCGGCGATGCGGTCGGCCACGCCGGCGTCGTGGCTCAGGCCGACGAAGCGCTGGTCGAGGTCAAGCAGGCTGGTGCTGAGCACGAGCTTGCCCTCGTTGAGCATCAGCACATCGCTGAGCAGCGGCTGCACCTCCTCGACCTGGTGGGTCGAGATCAGCACGCTGCGCTCGCCGTCGCACCACTCGTCGATCAGCATCTCGTAGAACGCCTTGCGCGACAGGATGTCGAGGCCGAGCGTCGGCTCGTCGAGCACCATCAGGCGCGCGTCGATCGCCGCGATCAGCGCCAGGTGCACCTGCACCACCATGCCTTTCGACAGTGTCTTGACCTTGTCGCGCAGGCCGACGCTGGTGCGCTTCAGAAGCTGGCGTGCGCGCAGTGCCGAGAACTTCGGATGCAGCCCGCTCATCAGCGTGATCAGCTGCTCGACGCGCGCCCAGCGCGGCAGGATCGCGGTGTCGGGGATGTAGCACAGCGACTCGAGCAGCTCGACGCGCTGGCGCTGCGGATCGAGCCCGAGCACGCTGAGCGTGCCGCTGCGCGGCGCGAGGCCGACGAGCGCCTTCATCAGCGAGGTCTTGCCCGCGCCGTTGTGGCCGAGCAGGCCGACGACGCGGCCCTTCGGGATCGCGAGGTCGATCGCGTCGACGGCGGTCTTGTGGCCATAGCGCACCGTCAGGCCGCGCGCTTCGATCAGGTTGCTCATCACAGTTCCCAGGGGAGTTCGTCGGCGCCGATGCCGAGCTGGCGCAGCCGCGCCAGCACGGCCGGCCACTCGTGCTTCAGGAAGTGCTCGCGCTCGCTGCGCTTCAGGCGCGCCCGCGCGCCCGGCTGCACGTACATGCCCACGCCGCGCCGGCTCTCGACCAGCCCGTCGTCGACCAGCATCTGCAGCGCCCGCCCGACCGTCAGCGGGTTGATCAGGTACTGCGTCGCCAGCGTGCGCACCGAGGGCATCGGTGTGCCCTCGGGCGGGTCGCCGGCGAGCAGCTGGCCGGTCAGGCGATCGGCCAGCTGGCGGTAGATCGGTGTGGCGTCGTTCCACGTGTGCATCGTCGCGAACTCAGTGTGTTACTGATGTAGATCACTGTAGCGGCGGCCCACCGCGTGGTCGCGCGCTTTGCGACGGGCTGCAGATCGGGCCGACAGGCCGTCAGGCTTGCGCCGACAGCAGGCTGCGGCCGAGCGCCTCGGCGACCTCGATGCCGTCGACGCCGGCCGACATGATCCCGCCAGCGTAGCCCGCGCCCTCGCCGGCCGGGTACAGGCCGCGCACGTTCAGGCTCTGGAAGTCGCGCCCGCGCGTGATCCGCAGCGGCGACGAGGTGCGCGTCTCGACGCCGGTGAGCACCGCATCAAGCATCGCGAAGCCGGGGATCTGGCGCTCGAACGCGGGCAGCGCCTCGCGGATCGCCTCGATCGCGTAGCCGGGCAATGCGCTCGCGTCGGGCGCGCCGAGATCGGTGAGGTGCACGCCGGGCTGATACGACGGCAGCACGCTGCCGAACGCGCTCGATGCGCGGCCTTTGATGAAGTCGCCGACGAGCTGGCCCGGCGCTTCGTAGGCGCCGCCGCCGAGCTCGAACGCGCGCGACTCCCAGAAGCGCTGGAACGCGATGCCGTCGAGCGGATTCACGGGGCCTTCGCTGCGCCCGTCCTGCCGGTAGTCCTGCGGCGCGATGCCGACGACGATGCCGGCGTTCGCGTTGCGCTCGTTGCGCGAATACTGGCTCATGCCGTTGGTGACGACGCGGCCCGGCTCCGACGTGGCGGCCACGACCGTGCCGCCCGGGCACATGCAGAAGCTGTAGACCGAGCGGCCATTGGCCGCGTGATGCACCAGCTTGTAGTCGGCCGCGCCGAGAATCGGGTGGCCGGCGGCCGGGCCGAAGCGTGCCTTGTCGATCAGCGACTGCGGGTGCTCGATGCGCAAGCCGATCGAGAACGGCTTCGGCTCGAGGTAGACGCCGCGCGCGTGCAGCATCGCGAAGGTGTCGCGCGCGCTGTGGCCGAGCGCGAGGACGACGCGCTCGGCGTCGAGCTGCGTGCCGTCGGAAAGTAGCAGGCCGCGCATCTCGCCGGCCTCGATCCGCAGGTCGGCCACGCGCTGGCCGAAGCGCACTTCGCCGCCGAGCGCCTCGATCTCGGCGCGCATCTTCTCGACCACGCCGACGAGCCGGAAGGTGCCGATGTGCGGCTTCGCGACGAACCCGATCTCTTCCGGCGCGCCGGCCTTGATGAACTCGCCGATCACCTTGCGCGACAGCTGCCGCGGGTCGCTGATCTGGCTCCACAGCTTGCCGTCGGAGAACGTGCCGGCGCCGCCCTCGCCGAACTGCACGTTCGACTCCGGGTCGAGCACGCCGCGCCGCCACAGGCCCCAGGTGTCGCGGGTGCGCTCGCGCACCGCCTTGCCGCGCTCGAGCACGATCGGCGCCAGGCCCATCTGCGCCAGCACCAGCGCCGCGAAGATGCCGCACGGCCCGAAGCCGACGACGACCGGCCGCGCCGCGCCCGTTGGTGCGGCCGCGGCGTGGCCGACGAAGTGGTAGCGCGTGTCGGGCGCCGGCCGCACGTGCGGATCGCCGGCCAGCCGTGCGAGCACCGCGGCCTCGTCGCGCAGCTCGCAGTCGACGGTGTAGATCAGCACCACCGCGCGCTTCTTGCGCGCATCAAAGCTGCGCTTGAAGACGCTGAACGCGAGCAGCGCGTCGTCGGCGATGCGCAGGCGCGCGAGGATCGCGGCACGCAGCGCGGGCTCGGCGTGGTCGAGCGGCAGGCGCAGTTCGGTAACGCGCAGCACGGGTCGTCAGGCGCCTCAGGCCTCGACGCCCGACGCGTTCGCGTTGCTGCGCGCCGGAGCGCCGAGCGCGGCCTGCACCTCGGACTCGACGTCGACCGGCACCGGGTCGGCGTCGAGCGGCAGGAAGCCGCCCGACTGATGCTTCCACAGCTTCGCGTAGTGGCCGTCGAGGCGCAGCAGCGCGTCGTGCGTGCCTTCCTCGACGATGCGGCCGCGCTCGAGCACGACGAGCCGGTCCATCCGCGCGATCGTCGAGAGCCGGTGCGCGATCGCGATCACCGTCTTGCCTTCCATCAGGCCCAGCAACTGCTCCTGGATCGCCAGCTCGACCTCGCTGTCGAGCGCCGAGGTGGCCTCGTCGAGCACCAGGATCGGCGCGTCCTTCAGCACCACGCGCGCGATCGCGATGCGCTGGCGCTGCCCGCCCGAAAGCTTGACGCCGCGCTCGCCGACATGCGCGTCGTAGCCGGTGCGGCCCTTCCAGTCCGACAGCTCGGCGATGAACTCGTGCGCCTGCGCGGTGCGCGCCGCGGCGACGATCTGCGCCGGCGTCGCGTCGGGCTGGCCGTAGCCGATGTTCTGGGCGATCGAGCGGTGCAAGAGCGAGGTGTCCTGCGTCACCATGCCGATCGCGGCGCGCAGGCTCTCCTGCGTGACCGCGGCGATGTCGACGCCGTCGATGCGGATCGCGCCCTGCTCGACCTCGTGGAAGCGCAGCAGCAGGTTCACGAGCGTCGACTTGCCGGCGCCCGAGCGGCCGATCAGGCCGATGCGTTCGCCGGGCCGGATGACCAGGTTCAGGTCGTCGAGCACGCGCTTGCCGTCGGTGCGGCCATACGTGAACGTCAGGTGCTCGAAGCGGATCTCGCCGCGCGCCCCGCCCGCGCCGCCCGGCGGGGCGCGCACGACGAGCTCGCGCGCACCGGGCCGGTCGGTCAGCGTGTGCGGCACCGCGATCGTCTCCATCCCTTCCTGCACCACGCCGACGTTCTCGAAGATGCCGGTCACCTCCCAGCTGACCCAGCCGGCGACGTTGGCGATCTGCCAGGCCAGCGGCAACGCGGTCGCGACCAGCCCGGCGCTGACCTGGCCGTCGGCCCACAGCAGCACGCCGATCGCCGCGGTGCCCACCAGCAGCGAGGCGTTCATCACCGCCAGCGTGCCCATGAAGCGCGTCGTCACCCGCATGTGCGCGGCGATCGCGGCGGTGTGCTCGTCGATCGCCTCGCGCACGTAGCGGTCCTCGTCGCGGACGCGGGCGAAGAGTTTGACGGTCAGGATGTTGGTGTAGCTGTCGACGACGCGGCCCATCACCATCGAGCGCACCTCGGAGCTGAGCTTGGCGCGGTCGCGCATCCGCGGCACGAAGTAGCGCAGGAAGAACACGTAGCCGCAGAACCAGAGCACGGTCGGCACCGCGAGGCGCCAATCGGCCGCACCCATCAGCACCAGTGCCGAGACGCCGTAGATCGCGATGTACCAGAGGGCGCGGATGCTGCTGACGACGCTCTCGCGCACCGAGTTGCCGGTCTGCATCACGCGGTTCGCGATGCGGCCGGCGAAATCGTTCTGGAAGAACGGCCAGCTTTGCCGCACCACGTGCCAGTGGCTCTGCCAGCGGATCAGGCTGGTCACGCCGGGCACGACCGCGTTGTTGCGCATCATGCTGTCGGCCAGCAGCGCGATCGGGCGCAGCACCAGCAGCACGCCGACCATCAACAGCAGCATCGGGATCGCGGCGTGGAACGCGGCGGCGCGCGCCTCGGTCTGCATCAGCGTGACGAGCTTGCCGATGAAGACGGGCACCATCGTGTCCATCAGCGCCACCGCCAGGCCGGTGCCGAACATCGCGGCGTACAGGCCGCGCGTCTGGCGTACGAAGTGCCAGTAGAAGGCGAACAGGCCGGCGGGCGGGGCGCCGGGCGGCGGGGCGGTCGGCCGGACGCGGGATTCGAAGAAGGCGAACATCAGCCGCCCATTGTCGCCGCCCGAACGAAAAGAGGCCGCCCGAAGGCGGCCCCGCGTCATCGCACCGAACGTTTCGATCAGCTGCCGTTCGAGAACTTCGCCTTGAAGCGCTGTGCCAGCGTCGCCGAAGCGGTGTGCGCACGGTGCTGGCGCGCCAGCAGCACGGGGTCGTCGTAGTCGGTGCGCGGCAGCGTGCCGTTGGCGATCGCGTCACGCACTTCCTGCTTCACTTCCGGGCGCGCCAGCGTGGAGGTTTGCAGCACCTGCAGCCCGAACTGGTTGTAGTTGCTGCTGGTCAGCGGGCCGACCAGCGCCTTGCGGGCGGTGCGGTTTTGCGCCAGCTCGACGCCGACCTGCTCGCGCGACTTCGTCGACACCGTGGCGCGGGTGGCCCACTCGCTGCCGTCGTAGTCGGTGCGCGGCAGCGTGCCGTCGGCCATCGCCTGGCGCACTTCGGCCTTGACCTGCTCGCGGGTCAGCGGCGCTTCGTCGGCCATCGCCAGCGTGCTGATGAGCGAAACGGCGACGGTGGCGGCATAGAGAAGCTTGCTGTTCATACGGTCCTCGATTCAATGTGACTGACATCCGGGCAGGGCGGCTTTGTTGTTCGTTGCCGTCTTGTCCAACCTCGGTGAGGTCTTCCTCATCGATGGAGTGAACTGTAGGCATTGCCGAAGCATCAATAAACAGCGTATGGTTCAATTGCGTATTGCTGAAAGCGAAACGAAGCAGGGGTGAACGATGGACCGACTGCACTCGATGCGGGTGTTCGCGCGCGTGGTGGAAGAGGGCAGCTTCGCCCGCGCCGCCCGCGAGCTGAACCTGTCGCCGGCCGTCGTGACCCGGCTCGTCGCCGACCTCGAGGAGCACCTCGGCTCGCGCCTGATCAACCGCACGACCCGGCGGCTGTCGCTGACCGATACCGGCGAGCTCTACCTCGAGCGCGTGCGCCACATCCTGACCGAGGTCGACGAGGCCGAGGCGCTCGCGACCGCGTCGACGGCCGAGCCGCGCGGCCACCTGCGCGTGCTGTGCCCACCGGCGTTCGCGGTGCACCAGATCGCCAAGCACCTGCCGAAATTCCGCGCGCTGTACCCGCGCGTCACGCTCGAGCTGTCGGTGCCGGGGCCGGTCGAGACGGTCGACGAGAACTACGACGTGAGCATCCTGACCGAAGGGCGGCGCCCGCTCGACGGCAACTTCGTCGCGCGGCGGCTCGCGCGCTCGGAGGTGATCCTGTGCGCCGCGCCCGAGTACCTCGACCGGCGCGGCCGCCCGCAGCACCCGAAGGACATGGACGGCCACGAAAGCATGGTGCCGCCGTTCCTGCGCGAGCTGACGTTCCACACCGGCGTGGTGGGCGGTGACGCGGCGGCCGAAGAGTCGATCACGCTGGTGCCGCGGCGCTCGGCGCTGAGCACGATCCACACCGACACGATGTACGCGGCGGCGCTCGCGGGCCTGGGCATCACCGGACTGCCTTCGTTCGTGGCCGAGGACGCGCTGCTCGAGAACGCGCTCGAGCGCGTGCTGCCGCAGTGGCACCTGTTCACGACCACGTTGTACGCCGGCATGCCCACGCGCAAGCACGTGCCGGCGCGCACGCGCGTGTTCGTCGACTTCCTCGTCAAGACCTTCGGCGGCGAGGACCGCGACCCGTGGCTGCTCGCCGCCGGCTGCGAGACTCAGCCGGCGACCAAGCGCGGCGCGCCGGTGCAGGCCTCGCTCGCGCTCGCGCCGTGATTGCGCGCGGTCAGTAGAAGCCTTCGATCCGGCGCGCGCCCATCAGCGGCTCGAGCAGGCGCGCCAACGGACGCAGCTCGTTGTAGCGCGACGCGGTCTTGTGCGCGTAGGCGAAGAAGCGCGGCAGATCCGCGCTGTACTTCGGCTTGGCATCGCGGTGCTTCAGGCGGCAGAAGATGCCGAGCACCTTCAGGTGGCGCTGCAGCCCCATCCATTCGGCCTGGCGCCAGAACTCGCCGAAGTCGTCGGGCAGCGGCAGGCCGGCGCTGCGCGCGGCCTGCCAGTAGCGCACCGCCCAGTCGATCTCGAGTTCCTCGTCCCACGAGATGAAGGCGTCGCGCAGCAGCGAGGCGAGGTCGTAGGTGAGCGGGCCGCGCACCGCGTCCTGGAAGTCGAGGATGCCGGGGTTGGCGGCGCCTTCGCAGACCATCAGGTTGCGCGGCATGTAGTCGCGGTGCACCGCGACGACCGGCTGCGCGAGTGCGCTGCGCACCAGCGCGTCGCACGCGGCGCGCCACCGCGTCTGCTCGTCGTCGGACCAGCGCACGCCGCATTCGCGTTGCACGCACCACTCGGGGAAGAGCGCGAGCTCGCGGCGCAACAGCGCGTCGTCGTAGGGCGGCAGCGTTCGCGCGTCGCCGCGCGTCTGCCACTGAATCAGCGCACGCGTCGCGTCGCGCATCAGCGCGTCGCGGGTCGCGGTGTCGTCGCGCGCGACGCTGTCGTTGAGCGCGTCGAGGTAGAGCCGCGCGCCGAGGTCGCTGAGCAGCAGGAAACCGTGTGCGGCGTCCTGCTCGAGCACGCGCGGCGCGGTGAGGCCGGCGTCGTGCAGCAGTGCGGCGACCGTGACGAACGGGCGCACGTCTTCCTGCGGCGGCGGCGCGTCCATCACGATGCAGCTCGGGCGGCCAGCCTGCGCGTCGATGCGGAAGTAGCGCCGGAAGCTCGCGTCGCTCGACGCGGCGCGCAGGCTCTCGACCGTCAGCGCGTGCGCGGGCGCGACCGAGGCGAGCCAGGCATCGAACGCGGCGCGGCGGGCCGGGTCGGGCCAGGCGATGGAGTCGGCAGACGGGAGGGGAGCGGAGGAACTCAAGCAGCGTGTGGCGCGGGGCCTCGTGGATAATCGATTCTACAAACCACGCGGCTCCGGGCCGCCCGCGCCGGCGGCTCGCCGCGACGGGGCGCGCAACGGCCGGCGAACCCGCCATCGCTCTCGGTCATCATCCCTGGTGCTTTCCTCACGATCCCGCGCGGTGCCCCCGCTCCTGACACCGCTCGCGGCTGCGCTCGCCGCGGCGCTCGCCGGGCCGGTGCACGCGCAAGAGGCGCCTAGCGTGCCCGACGAGCCGATCGTGCTGCGCCCGTCGCCGGCGTTGCAGCCGCCGCCGCGCGGTGCCGCGGCGCGGCGCCTGCCGATCATCCTGAACGCGCAGACGCTCAGCGGCACGCCCGATCTCGATGCCGTCGCCGAGGGCAACGTCGAGTTCCGCCAGGGCGGCCTGACGATCCGCGCCGACCGGCTGCGCTACGAGCAGGCCGATGATCTGGCCACCGCCACCGGCCACGTGCGCATCAGCCGCGACGGCAACGTCTACAGCGGCCCCGAGCTGCAGCTGAAGGTGCAGCGCTTCGAGGGCTACTTCCTGAACCCGACGTATCGTTTCGCGCGCACCGGCGCGGGCGGCGTGGCGCAGCGCATCGACTTCCTCGACGACCAGCGCGCCGTGGCCACCGCGGCCACCTACACGAGCTGCCCGGCCGACGGCTCGGACGGCCCGGCGTGGCTGCTCAGCACCGACCGCGTGAACCTCGATTTCGCGACCAACGAGGGCGTCGCCGAGGGCGCGGTGCTGCGCTTCTACGGCGTGCCGATCCTGGCCGCGCCGCGCATGAGCTTCCCGCTCACCGACGAGCGCAAGTCGGGCTGGCTGCCGCCGAGCATGGGCCTGGACTCGAAGAGCGGCTTCCAGTTCTCCATTCCCTACTACTGGAACATCGCGCCGAACCGCGACGCGACGATCACGCCCGAGATCAGCACGCGGCGCGGGCCGTCGGTCGAGGGCGAGTTCCGCTACCTCGAGCCGACGTTCAACGGCCAGGCGCGCCTGAACGTGATGCCGCACGACCGCGTCACCGGCACCGACCGCTACGCGCTCGCGGCGCGCCACGACAGCGACTTCGCCAGCGAGCTGAGCCTGCGCCTGCGCGTGCTGCGCGTCTCCGACGACGACTACTGGAAGGACTTTCCGCACGACGTGGCCTCGAGCCTGACGCCGCGGCTGCTCGCGTCGGATCTCGGCGTCAGCCGCCCGTTCGGCGACTGGACCGGCTACGCCCGCGTGCAGAAGTGGCAGGTGCTGCAGACGAGCGACCCGGCCACCCGCATCGAGGCGCCGTACGAGCGCACGCCGCAGATCGGCGCGCGCTACAGCGGCCGCCTCGGGCCGGGCCTCGACCTCGGCTTCGAGACCGAGTTCAACCACTTCGACAACCCGAGCAACGCGTCGCTGCTGCCGCGGGCCACCGGCAACCGGCTGCACGCGTTGGGCAGCGTCGCGTGGCCGGTCGTCACGCCGGGCTGGACGCTGACGCCGAAGCTCGCGTTCAACGCCGCCTCGTATTCGATCGACCAGCCGATCGGCGCGGCGAGCCCGGCGGCGAGCGGCTCGCGCGTGATCCCGACGCTGAGCCTGGACAGCGCGTGGGTCTTCGAGCGCGACACCACGTTCTTCGGCAAGGCGGTGCACCAGACGCTCGAGCCGCGGCTGCTGTACGTGAACACGCCGTACCGCGACCAGAGCGGCCTGCCGAACTTCGACGCGTACGCGAAGGACTTCAACTTCGACTCGATCTTCACCGACAACGCGTTCTCGGGCGTCGACCGCGTTTCCGATGCGCACCAGGTGACCGCCGGCGTGACCACGCGCTTCATCGACCCCGAGAGCGGCGCCGAGCGGCTGCGCCTCGGTGTGGCGCAACGCTACCTGCTGCGCGACCAGCTCGTCACGCCTGACGCGCAGCCGCTGACGCAGCGTTTCTCCGACCTGCTGCTGCTCGGCGCGACGTCGATGATCCCGGCGTGGACGCTCGAGGGCTCGGTGCAGTACAGCCCCGAGACGAATCGCGTCTCGCGTTCGATCGTCAGCGCGCGCTATTCGCCCGGGCCGTTCCGCACGATCAGTGCGACCTACCGGCTCACGCGCGGCCTGAGCGAGCAGGTCGAACTCGGCTGGCAGTGGCCGCTGTACGGCCCGGTGCCCGACGGCCCGCGCACCGCCGGCAACGGCGCCAGCAGCGGCAGCTGCAAGGGCAGCTGGTACGGCGTGGGCCGGGTCAACTACAGCACGCTCGAGCGCCGGATCGTCGATTCGATCGTCGGCCTGGAGTACGACGCCGGCTGCTGGATCGGCCGGATCGTCGCGACGCGACAGTCGACCGGCCTGAGCGAGGCGACGACGCGGCTGCTCGTCCAGTTGGAACTCGTCGGGCTGTCGCGGCTCGGAAGCAATCCGCTCCAGGCCTTGAAGGACAATATCCCCGGATACAAGCTGCTGCGCGAAGGCCGTGCAGTGGCGCCAGCATCGAGTGCCTATGACTGATTTTCCGATGATCCTGCGCCGAAGCGCTGCGTGTGCTGCGGCGGCGCTGGCGGTATGCGCCGCGAGCCCGTTCGCGGCCGCGCAAACGCGTTCGACCGCCACGCCGAACACCGCCGACTACATCATCGCGGTCGTCAACCAGGAGCTGGTGACGAACGCGGAGCTGCAGTCGCGCCTGGCCCGCATCCGCGAGGAGGCCGCGAAGGGCAGCACCCCGCTGCCGCCGGCGCCCGAGCTGCGCCGGCAGGTGCTGCAGGCGCTCGTCGACGAGCGCGTGCAGGTCACCAACGCGCGCGAGACCGGGCCGAAGCTCGACGAGGCCGAGATCGACCGCGCGGTCACCAACGTCGCGGTCCAGAACCAGATGACGCTGGCGCAGCTGCGCCAACGGCTGCAGCAGCAGGGGCTGCCGTACGCGACCTTTCGCAACAACCTGAAAGACCAGTTGCTGGTCGAGCGGGTGCGCGAGCGCGAGGTCAACCAGCGCATCAAGATCAGCGATGCCGACATCGACGCGCTGATCGAGCAGCGCCGTGCCGCCAGCGGCAAGGCGGTGCAGCTCAACATCGCGCAGATCCTCGTCACCGTGCCCGAGGGCGCGCCGGCCGAGCAGCTCGCACAGCGCCGCGCGCGCGCCGAAGCAGCGCTGGCGCGGGTGCGCGCCGGCGAGGATTTCGGCACTGTCGCCAAGGAGATTTCGGAAGACGGCAACAAGGCCGACGGCGGCGTGATCGGGCTGCGCCCGGCCGATCGCCTGCCCGACCTGTTCGTCGAGTCGGTGCGCCGGCTCAAGCCGGGCGAGGTGACGCCCGAGCTGGTCAAGAGCGGCGCGGGCTTTCACGTGCTGAAGCTGCTGGCGCGCCAAGACGGCGCGCCGTTCACGATCCCGCAGACGCGCGCGCGCCACATCCTGCTGCGCGTGTCGCCGCAGCTGACGGCCGAGGCCGCGGGGCGGCGGCTGGTCGAGTTCAAGCGCCAGATCGGCGCCGGCACCAAGACCTTCGAGCAGCTCGCGCGCGAGAACTCCGAAGACGGCAGCGCCGCCGCCGGCGGCGATCTCGGCTGGGCCTCGCCGGGCGCGTTCGTGCCCGAGTTCGAGGAGGCGATGAACGCGCTGCAGCCGGGCGGCATCTCCGACCCGGTGCTGTCGCGCTTCGGCGTGCACCTGATCCAGTTGATCGAACGGCGCGATGTGGTGCTCGACGCGAAGCAGCAGCGCGAGCAGGCGCGCAACGAGCTGCGCGAGCAGAAGTTCGAGACCGCTTACCTCGACTGGGTGCGCGACCTGCGCAGCAGGGCCTACATCGAGTACCGCGAGGCGCCGCTGTAGCGCATGTCGCGCCACGTGCCGCGGCGGCGCTTCGGCCAGCACTTTCTCGCCGACGCGTCGGTGGTCGACGCGATCGTCGACGCGATCGACCCGAAGCCCGGTGAGCCGCTGGTCGAGATCGGCCCCGGCCTGGGCGCGATGACCGACACGCTGGTCGCGCGCAGCGGCCGGCTCACGGTGATCGAGCTCGACCGCGACCTCGCCGCGCGGCTGCGCCACCGCCCCGAGCTTGACGTGGTCGAGGCCGACGTGCTCGGCGTCGACTTCGCCGCGATCGCGCGGCGCCTCGGGCAACCGCTGCGGGTGGTCGGCAACCTGCCGTACAACATCTCGACGCCGATCCTGTTCCATCTGCTCGCGGCGGTCGATCACGTGCTCGACCAGCACTTCATGCTGCAGAAGGAAGTCGTCGACCGCATGGTCGCCGCGCCGTCGACCGCCGCGTACGGGCGGCTCAGCGTGATGCTGCAGTGGCGCTACGAGATCGAGTCGGTGCTCGATGTGCCGCCGGAAGCGTTCGAGCCGCCGCCGCGCGTCGACTCGGCGGTGGTGCGGATGCAGCCGCTCGCCGCGGCTGCCGTATCGGGCATCGATGCAGCGCTGCTCGAGGAGCTGGTGCGGGTCGCGTTCTCGCAGCGGCGCAAGCTGTTGCGCCACACGCTCGGCCGCTGGCTCGAGGCGCGCGGCCACGCCGGCGCGTTCGATCTGCAGCGGCGCGCCGAGGAGGTGCCGGTCGCCGAGTACATCGCGCTCGCGGTGAGCGCGACGGCGCCGCCGTAGAAGCGACGACGCCCCGGCGGCACGGGGCCGGCGGGGCGCGGTTGTCGATCGATGCGGCCGGGGCCGCAGCGATCAGCGCGGGACGTTCATGCGGCGTTCAGCCACATCGCCGTATCGAAGGCGCTGCTCATCAGCGGCATGTTCATGCCGAAGCTGCTGTTCGCCGCACTCTTCGGCGCCGGCTTGACCGGCTTGTCCGCAGCGCTCTGGGCCACTTCCGTCGCCCGCTCCCATGACCCTAATTCCTGGGAGCGGGCTACTGAAAAGAATAGAAACAGCGGAACGGTATTCGTCGCTCGGCCCAGAAGTCGGCGGCGTCGCGGAACACGTCGAGCAGCTGCTCGCGCGCCTCGCGGTCGAAGCGCGGGTTGTCGGGCAGCTGCTCGAGCACGACGACGAAGCCCGGTTGCGTGCCCGACTTGTGGACCAGATCGGTCATGCAGTCGTACAACGCATCCAGGTTCTTGCCGAAATGCGCCGGGAACATGAATGCCTGCGCGATCGCCTCGAGCACGTCCTGCTTGGACTGGGCCGCGATCAGATTCGCGTAGAGGAAGTGCTGCTCGGCGCCTTGCGCCGCCTGCATCAGATCCTCCACGCGAAACGCGCGGATCGATTGAACAATGTTCGGACGGACTGTCTGCAACAGCATGGTCACGTTCCCTCCTCGTGTCAAAAACTGGAACCGTCGGCCGCGATCACGGCGCGATGCGCCGGAACGACGCGTAGTGATCGGCGGTGTAGAAACAGGCATCCGGCGCCGTGACCACCGCGCCGCCGCACACGATGCGGCGCGCTCCGCGGTCGCGCGCACCGGGCGTGCCGACCGTGTATTCGTGGTAATAGCCGCGCGGCCGGGCCGGCAGCTCTCGCTCGCGGTTGCCGAACACGATGCCGTCCTTTCGATAAGGGAAAGGGCCGCCGCGCTGGATCAGCCGGTACGCCGCCTGCGCCTCGCGCGGCAACTCCGCCACCGCGACCGTTCCCGGCAGCGGGCCCCGGGCTTGCACCGGATGGGTCGCCGCCGCCAGCGCGGCCGCCACCATGACCACCTGCCCTGTCTTGCGCAAGGCTTGCCACCACGGTGGCCGACCGGAGAAAAACACGGGGAAATCCCTGAATTCAGAAGCGGCGATGTTACCGAATCGGGCCGAAAACCTCAAGCCGTTGCCTCAAATTAGGGCAGTCCCGCAGGGGTTTGAGCGTGCGCCCACTTCTTCTGAATCAAGGCAGAGTCTCGCTCCAGGGCACGTTACGCACGCTTTTCATCGACCCAAACGAGCGCATTCAGGCGCTTCGATGGATAACCTCGGGTTGCCCCGGGCTTTGCGCGCGCCGGCCGGGCGTCAGCGGGCGGCGTTGGCGTCGGCGACCGTCAGCGCGGTCATGTTGATGATGCGGCGCACCGTGGCCGATGGCGTGAGGATGTGCACCGGCTGCGCGGCGCCGAGCAGCACCGGGCCGATCGCGATGCCGCCGCCGGCGGCCGTCTTCAGCAGGTTGTAACTGATGTTGGCCGCGTCGATGTTCGGCAGCACCAGCAGGTTGGCCTCGCCGGTCAGCGTGCTGTGCGGCATCAGCGTGCGGCGGTAGGCGGCGTCGAGCGCGGTGTCGCCGTGCATCTCGCCGTCGACCTCGAGCCAGGGCGCTTGCTGCTGCAGCAGCGCCAGCGTGTCGCGCATCTTGATCGCCGAGGGCTGATTGCTCGAGCCGAAGTTGCTGTGCGAGAGCAGCGCGGCCTTCGGCTGCAGCCCGAAGCGCATCATCTCCTCGGCCGCCATGATCGTGATCTCGGCCAGCTGATCGGCCGTCGGGTCGTAGTTGACGTGGGTGTCGACCAGCATCACCTGGCGCCCGGGCAGGATCAGCCCGTTCATGCAGGCGTAGGTCTTGGTGCCCTCGCGCTTGCCGATCACCTGGTCGATGTAGTGCAGGTGCAGCGCGGTCGTGCCCCAGGTGCCGCACAGCAGGCCGTCGACCTCGCCGGTCTTCAGCAGCATCGAGCCGATCAGCGTCAGCCGGCGCCGCATCTCGATCTTCGCGAGCTGCGCCGTCACGCCCTTGCGCTCGGTCATGCGGTGGTAGCTCTGCCAGTAGTCACGAAAGCGATGATCGTTCTCGGTATTGACGAGGTCGTAGTCGGTGCCGGCGGCCAGCCGCAGGCCGAACTTCTCGACCCGCTGCGCGATCACCTCGGGCCGCCCGATCAGCGTCGGCCGCGCCAGGTTCTCGTCGACGATCACCTGCACCGCGCGCAGCACCCGCTCCTCTTCGCCCTCGGCGTACGCGACGCGCTTCTTCACGGCGCGCTTGGCGAGGGTGAAGATCGGCTTCATCGTCGTGCCCGAGGCGTAGACGAAGGTCTGCAGCCGCTCGCGATACGCGTCCATGTCGGCGATCGGGCGCGCCGCCACGCCGGAGGCGGCCGCCGCCTTCGCCACCGCCGGCGCGATCTTCATCATCAGGCGCGGATCGAACGGTTTCGGGATCAGGTTCTCGGGCCCGAAGCTCAGCGACGCGCCGGCGTAGGCCGCCGCCACCACCTCGTTCTGCTCCGCCTGCGCCAGCTCGGCGATCGCGTGCACCGCGGCGATCTCCATCTCGATCGTGATCGTGGTCGCGCCCGAATCGAGCGCGCCGCGGAAGATGTACGGAAAGCACAGAACGTTGTTGACCTGGTTCGGGTAGTCGCTGCGGCCGGTCGCGATCAGCGCGTCGCTGCGCACCTCGAGCACCTCTTCGGGCAGGATCTCGGGCGTCGGGTTCGCGAGCGCGAAGATCATCGGGTTCGGCGCCATCGTCGCGACCATGTGCTTCTTCAGCACGCCGCCGGCCGACAGGCCGAGGAAGATGTCGGCGCCCTTGATCACGTCGGCGAGCGTGCGCGCGTCGGTCTTCTGCGCGAAGCCGACCTTGTCTTCGTCCATCAGCTCGGTGCGGCCCTCGTAGACCACGCCGGCCAGATCGGTGACCCAGATGTTGCGGCGCGGCAGGCCGAGCTTCATCAGCAGGCCCAGGCAGGCGAGCGCCGCGGCGCCGGCGCCCGAGGTCACGAGCTTGACCTCGGTGATCTTCTTGCCCGAGACCTTCAGTGCGTTCAGCAGCCCGGCGCCGACCACGATCGCGGTGCCGTGCTGGTCGTCGTGGAACACCGGGATCTTCATGCGCTCGCGCAGCGCGCGTTCGACGTAGAAGCAGTCGGGCGCCTTGATGTCCT
The DNA here is from genome assembly GCA_035554275.1 of Burkholderiaceae bacterium. Classification (GTDB taxonomy): domain Bacteria; phylum Pseudomonadota; class Gammaproteobacteria; order Burkholderiales; family Burkholderiaceae_C; genus LMDS01. Next base: position 660 of record DATMIN010000143.1, on the reverse strand, counting down.
CGAGGTTGATGCCGCCGAAGGTCGGCTCGAGCGCGGCGATGTGGTCGATCAGCTTGTCGAGGTCGTTCTCGGCGATCTCGATGTCGAACACGTCGATGCCGGCGAACTTCTTGAACAGCACCGCCTTGCCTTCCATCACCGGCTTGCTCGCCAGCGGGCCGATGTTGCCCAGGCCGAGCACCGCGGTGCCGTTGCTGATCACCGCGACCAGGTTGCCGCGCGAGGTGTACTTGAACGCGTTCGCCGGGTCGGCGACGATCTCCTCGCACGCGAACGCCACGCCCGGCGAATAGGCCAGCGCCAGGTCGCGCTGGTTCACCATCTGCTTGGTCGCGTGGATCGCCACCTTGCCGGGCGTCGGGAACTCGTGATAGTCGAGCGCGTCGCGGCGCAGTTCGACGGCCTTCTGTTCGGCGGTGGTGGACATGCGGTGCCCTCGCTGTGGTTTCGCAGTGGTTTCGTCGGGCCCGCGCGGCGCGCGCAGCCGCGCGCAGCGTGGGCTGGCGATTGTAGGAGTGCGATCGGGCGGAAGGCCACCGTGCGGAGCGGCGTCGATAATCGATCCATGCCCATCGGCGAGTTCGACCTGATCGCGAAGTATTTCAGCCCGCCCGTCGCGCGCGCGGTGCTCGGCGTCGGCGACGACTGCGCGCTGCTCGC
>DATMIN010000142.1:0-2360 GCA_035554275.1 Burkholderiaceae bacterium | reverse complement strand
TCACCGAGCGCAACATCGTCTACCTGATGGGCCGCGTGACCGAGCGCGAGGCGAACCGCGCGTCCGACATCGCGCGCGGCGTCAGCGGCGTCGCGAAGGTGGTGAAGGTGTTCGAGATCGTCACCGAGGCCGAGCTGAACGACCTGCAGACCAAGACCCCGCCGCAGGCGCCGCCGAAGCCCTGAGCGATCGCTTCGACGGCGCCGCGCCGCGTCAGCGCAGGCGGCGCACGAGGCTCGAGGTGTCGAGCCGGTTGCCGCCCTCGGCCTGGATGTCGGCGTAGAACTGGTCGACCAGCGCCGTCACCGGCAGCCGCGCGCCGTTGCGCTTGGCCTCGTCGAGCACGAGACCGAGGTCCTTGCGCATCCAGTCGACCGCGAAGCCGAAGTCGAATTGGTCGTCGACCATCGTCGGGCCGCGGTTGTCCATCTGCCAGCTCTGCGCGGCGCCCTTGCCGATCACGCCGAGCACCGCCTTCATGTCCAGGCCGGCCTTCTGGCCGAACGCGATCGCCTCGGCCAGGCCCTGCACCAGCCCGGCGATCGCGACCTGATTGACCATCTTCGCGAGCTGCCCGGCACCGCTCGGGCCGAGCAGCGTCATCGCCTTCGCGAACGCCAGCGCGACCGGCTGCGCGCGCGCGAACGCCTCGGCCTGGCCGCCGCACATCACGGTCAGCGCGCCGTTGATTGCGCCGAGGTTGCCGCCCGAGACCGGCGCGTCGACGAAGTGCAGCCCGCGCTCGCGCGCCGCGGCCGACAGCTCGCGCGCCACCGCGGCCGACGCGGTGGTGTGATCGACGAACACCGCGCCCGGCGCCATGCCGGCGAACGCACCGTGCTCGCCGAGCACGACCGAGCGCAGGTCGGCGTCGTTGCCGACGCAGGCGAACACCAGCTCGGCGCCGGCCGCCGCCTCGCGCGGCGTCGGCGCGCTGGCGTGGCCGTGAAGCGCGACCCACTCCGCGGCCTTGGCCGGCGAGCGGTTGTAGACGGTGACGTGATGGCCCGCCGCCGCGAGGTGACCGGCCATCGGCGCGCCCATCACGCCCAGGCCGAGGAAGGCGACGCGCTGCGGGGCGACGGGTTCGTACGGTCGGGGGTTGATGTTCATGCGGCTCGTGCAAGTGAAAAGGGCCGGCGCCGCCGACCCTTCTGACTTGCCGCGCGGTCGCCCGCGCCGACTATACGATCGACAGGTGCTCGGTGCCGGCCGACAGGTCGCTGCTGCGCGCGCGCTGGCTGTGCAGCTTGATCTGCAGGCGCAGGTCGTTGAGCGAGTCGGCGTTGCGCAGCGCGTCTTCGAGCGTGATCGAGTGGCCTTCGTAGAGGTCGAACAGCGCCTGGTCGAAGGTCTGCATGCCGAGTTCGCGCGAGCGCTTCATGATCTCCTTGATCTCGGCGACCTCGCCCTTGAAGATCAGGTCGGAGATCAGCGGCGTGTTCAGCATGATCTCGACCGCGGCAACGCGGCCGCGCCCTTCCTGGCGCGGCATCAGGCGCTGCGAGATCAGCCCCTTCAGATTCAGCGACAGGTCCATCAGCAGCTGCGCGCGCCGCTCCTCGGGGAAGAAGTTGATGATCCGGTCGAGCGCCTGGTTGGCGCTGTTGGCGTGCAAGGTGGCCAGGCACAGGTGGCCGGTCTCGGCGAATGCGACCGCGTGCTCCATCGTCTCGCGGTCGCGGATCTCGCCCATCAGGATCACATCGGGCGCCTGGCGCAGCGTGTTCTTCAGCGCCTGCTCCCAGCCGTCGGTATCGATGCCGACCTCGCGCTGCGTGATGATGCAGTTCTTGTGCGCGTGCACGAACTCGACCGGGTCTTCGATCGTGATGATGTGGCCGTGCGAGTTCTCGTTGCGGTAGTCGACCATCGCCGCCAGCGAGGTGCTCTTGCCCGAGCCGGTGGCGCCGACGAAGATCACCAGGCCGCGCTTCGTGACCGCCACGTCCTTCAGCACCTGTGGCAGCGCCAGGCTGTCGATCGTCGGAATGACCTGCGGGATCGTGCGCATCACCATGCCGATGTGGCCCTGCTGCACGAACGCGTTGACGCGGAAGCGCCCGATGCCCTGCGGCGCGACCGCGAAATTGCATTCCTTGGTGCGCTCGAATTCCGCGGCTTGCTTGTCGTTCATCACCGAGCGCGTCAGCGCCAGCGTGTGCTGGCTCGTCAGCGGCTGCGGCGAGACCTTCGTGACCTTGCCGTCGACCTTGATTGCGGGCGGGAAGTCGGCCGTCACGAACAGGTCGGAGCCGTTGCGCGACACCATCAGCCGCAGCAGGTCGTTGATGAATTTCGATGCCTGATCGTGTTCCATGACGCGCCTTCTTTATCCGGGGAAGTTCTCGGGGAACTTC
>DATMIN010000141.1:0-8003 GCA_035554275.1 Burkholderiaceae bacterium | reverse complement strand
GCGAACAGCAGCAGGCACAGCGCCACTTCGATCGCGCCGAGCAGCGCGCCGCGGCCGCGGTCGCTGGTGGCGCGCACCACGCCTTCGATGAAATAGAACCAGACCATCAGGCTGAGCCAGCGGTAGGTGTACATGCGCCGGCGCCACAGCCCCGGCAGCGGCACGAGCAGCGGCAGCACCTTCAGCGCGAGTGTGCCGCTGCCGGTCGGCGCGAGCCAGAGCTCCCAGGCCAGGCCGAGCGCGATCAGCGCCAGCACGCTGCCGAGCGCGACGGCGCGGGTCCACGCGATCGGCGCGGGCAGCGCAGTGGCGGCAGCGGGGGCTGCATCGGGAACGACAGGCATCGCTGGCTATGATGCCAGCAATGAAGCCGCCGACCCCGATCACGCTGGCGCTGGACCAGCGCCTGCCCGATCTGGTCGAGACGCTGCAGACCTGGCCGTGGCTCGACACGCTGCGCACGCTGCGCGCCCGTTTCCGCGAAGACCGGCTCGGCCTGACCGCGAGCAGCCTGACGTTCACGACGCTGATCTCGCTGGTGCCGCTGCTGACGGTGATGCTCGCGGTGTTCTCGGCGTTCCCGATGTTCGCGAGCTTCCAAGAGGCACTGCAGAAGTACTTCCTGCAGACCTTGGTGCCGGGCGACATCTCGACGCAGGTGCTGCGCGCGCTGAACCAGTTCGCCGCCAAGGCCAAGGGCGTCGGCAGCATCGGCCTCGTGTTTCTCGTGCTGGCCGCGCTCGCGCTGATGCTGACGATCGACCGCACGCTGAACGCGATCTGGCGCGTGCGCGCCGCGCGGCCGATCGCGCAGCGCGTGCTCGTCTACTGGGCCGCGGCCACGCTCGGGCCGCTGGTGCTGGGCGTGAGCCTGAGCCTCACGTCGTATGCGGTGTCGGCGTCGCAGGGGCTGGTCAGCGTGCTGCCGGGCGGCGTCGCGCTGCTGCTGGCGCTGCTCGAGTTCGGGCTGCTGGTCGCGGCGTTCGCCGGGTTGTTCCACTACGTGCCGAACGTGCACGTGCGCTGGCGCCACGCGTTCGCCGGCGGTGCGTTCAGCGCGGTCGGCATCGAGATCGCGAAGAGGCTGCTCGGCTGGTACGTGCAGACCGTGCCGACCTACACCGTCATCTACGGCACGCTCGCCGCGGTGCCGATCTTCCTGATCTGGATCTACCTCGCGTGGGTGATCGTGCTGCTCGGCGCGGTGGTGGCGGCCTACGCGCCGAGCCTGCAGATGCGCGTCAAGCGCTGGCCCGACGGCCCGGGCGCGCGACTGCAGCTCGCGCTCGCGGTGCTGCGCGAGCTCACGCAGGCGCAGGCGGGCGGCGAGCGCGGCCGCAGCGGCGCGCAGCTCGCGGCGGCGCTGCGCGCCGACCCGCTGCAGATCGAGCCGGTGCTCGAGACGCTGATGTCGTTCGACTGGGTCGGCCTGCTCGCCGAGGCCAGTGACCCGCGCTTCGTGCTGATGTGCGACCCGTCGCGCACGCCGGCCAAGCCGCTGCTCGCGCTGATGCTGATCGCGCCGACGCCCGAATCGCGCGGGCTGTGGCAGCGTGCGGGGTTCGATGCGCTGACGCTGCAGGAGCTGCTCGCGGTTTGATGCGCGCCGGGCCGCCGCGCCGGGCCGCCCCAAGCAAGGCCCGACCCTCGCGGAGGGTCGATCGCCGTACTCGGCGATCGGGGTGCTGTCATCAGCGCGTCGCCTCGAATGCGATCGTCGCGCAGTGCAGCGCGCGGTTCTTGCCGCAGCGCTTGGCGGCGTACATCGCGTCGTCGGCAAGCTGCAGCAGCTTCAGCGGGTGGCGCGCGTCGCTGGGCGCAAGCGCGTAGCCGATGCTCGCGCTGACGACGCCGGCGAGCGGCCCGCTGCCGGTCACCGACTGCACCGCCGCCAGCATGTGCTCGGCCAGGGCCTGCGCGCCGTCGATGTCGCGCACCGGCGCGAGCACGAGGAACTCGTCGCCGCCGAAGCGGCCGACGGCATCGTCGGCGCGCACCGCCACCTGCAGCGCCGCGCCCACCGACACCAGCAGCGCATCGCCCTCACGGTGGCCGAGCCGGTCGTTGACGGCCTTGAAGCCGTCGAGGTCGACGAAGTACAGCGCCACCGGCGCGCACTCGGCGTTGGCCAGCGCGGCCTCGACGTGGTCCATCATCGTGCGCCGGCTCAGCACGTCGGTCAGCGCGTCGCGCTCGACGCGGCGCTTCAGCTTCTCCTGCGTGACGGTCAGGTCGTGCACGTCGATCGTCACGGTGTACAGCCCGACGACCGCGCCGTGCTCGTCGAGGTCGGGCACGTAGCTGGTGCGCATCCAGCGCGGGCCGTCGGGCAGCGAGGTGACGAGCCGCGTGTACTGCACCGGCCGGCCCTCGAGCGCACGCACGAAGTACGGCTCGTGCTCGGCCCAGCGGCGCCGCCCGCGCGCCTCGCCGATGTGGCGGCCGAGCAGCGATTCGGCCGTCGTGCCCGTCGCTTCGCAGTAGGCCTTGTTGACGAAGCGCAGCACGAAGTCGCGGTCGACGTAGGTCAACGGGTACGGGATGTTCTCGGTGAAGCGGTCGAGGCGCTCTTGCGTCGCGCTCAACGTCGCGCTCAGCGTCTCGCGCGCGATCACGTCGTCGTGGATGTCGGTGGCGATCGTGAACACCGCCTCGACCGCGCCGCTCGCATCGACGTCGGGGAACACCTGCACGCGCGCCCAGCGGCCCGCGGTCGGCCCGTGCATCAGCTGGCGCTGGTAGCTGACGGTCTGGCCGGCGAACGCCTGCGCGAACCCCGGCGCGGCGGCGGCCCAGGCGTTGTCGCCGAACAGCTGCTGCAGCGTGCGGCCGAGCAGCTGCTCGCGCGGCCGCGCGGCCCACGCGATGTAGTGGTCGTTGCAGAACACCAGCGTCGCGTCGCGGCCCCAGCGGCCGATCGGCAGGTGGATCGCCGCGACGAGGCGCTCGATGTGCGTCAGGCGGGGGTCGGCGGCGGCAACCATCGGCCAATGGTAGCCAAGCGCGGTGCTCACTCCAGCGCGATGCGCAGCGCGGCGAGCACCGCGTCGGGCGCCTCGCTCATCAGCGCGTGGCCGGCCTCGACGCTGTGCACGCGTGCCTTCAGCGCGGCGGCGATGCTGCCGGCAGCGCGCGGCAGCGTCATCTGGTCGCGCGCACCGAGGATCGCGTGGGCCGGGCACGTCACCTGCGCGGCGGCTTCGAGGCCGCCGGCGTAGCGGTCGCAGACGCCGAAGTCGTGGTGGAACAGGTTCAGCGCGGTCTGCCCGGCCTGCAGCCGCCGCATCAGCGCGCGGTCGCCACCGTGCAGCCACGAGCCCGGCCCGGGGTAGGACGGCTTCGCGGCGGTGCCGGCGTGCGAGAACGCGTTGACCATGTCGATCGCCTTCAGCGGCGCGTCGCGCGAGGTGTTCAGCAGCGCTTCCGAGACCTTCATCGGGTACGCGGTGCCGATCATCACGAGCCGCGTCGCGCGCTCGGGCGCACGCGCCGCGGCCTCGAGCGCGATCAGCGAGCCCATGCTGTGGCCGACGAGCGCGGCGCGCTGCACGCCGGCCGCGTCGAGCAGCGCGAGCAGCCACGCGGCGTAGCCCTCGACGCTGGCCGCGGGTTGCCCGCCGCTGCGGCCGTGGCCGGGCAGGTCGACCGCGAGCACCGCGTGGCCGTGGTGCGCGAACCAGCGCGCGAGCAGCGTCCACACGCTGTGGTCGTTGAGCGCGCCGTGCACGAACACGACGCACGGGCGCGCGGCCTCGAACGCCTTGCCGCCGGTGTACGCGTAAGCCGGCGCCGGCGCGCCGTTCGCGTCGGCAACGCGGAACTCCATCAACCGCCCGCCTTCTCGGCGACCTTCAACGCGCGCTTCAGGTCGTCGATCAGATCGTCGGCGTCTTCGAGGCCGATCGACAGCCGGATCGAACCCGGCGTGATGCCGGCCTGCGCGAGCGCGGCGTCGTCCATCCGGAAGTGGGTGGTCGAGGCGGGGTGGATCACCAGCGAGCGGCAGTCGCCGACGTTCGCGAGGTGCGAGAAGATCTTCAGCGCCTCGATGAAGGCCACGCCTTGCGCACGCGAGCCGCGCAGGTCGAAGCTGAACACCGAGCCGCAGCCGCGTGGCAGCAGCCGCTTCGCGAGCGCATGGTCGGGGTGCGATTCGAGCTCGGGGTAGCCGACGCGCGCGACCAGCGGGTGCGCCGCCAGGAACGCGACGATCTTGCGCGCGTTCTCGACGTGCCGCGCCATCCGCAGCGGCAGCGTCTCGATGCCCTGCAGGATCAGCCACGCGGTGTGCGGGCTCATGCAGGCGCCGAAGTCGCGCAACCCCTCGCGGCGCGCGCGCAGCAGGAACGCGCCGACCGTGCTCTCCTCGGCGAACACCATGCCGTGGAAGCCCTCGTACGGTGTGGCGAGCTCCTCGAAGCGGCCGTGCTTGGCATGCGCGGCAGCCCAGTCAAAGCTGCCGCTGTCGACGAGCACGCCGCCGATCACCGTGCCGTGGCCCGACAAAAACTTCGTCGCCGAGTGGAAGACGAGGTCGGCGCCGTGATCGAACGGCTTCATCAGCCACGGCGTCGTGAAGGTCGAGTCGACCAGCAGCGGCAGGCCGTGGTCGTGGGCGAGGGCGGCGACCGTGGGAATGTCGAGCACGTCGAGCCCGGGGTTGCCGAGGGTCTCGCCGAACAGCAGCTTGGTGGTCGGGCGGATCGCGGCGCGCCAGCCGTCGATGTCGCCGGGCTTGACGAACGTGGTCTCGATGCCGAAGCGCGCCAGCGTGTAGTGCAACAGGTTGTGCGAGCCGCCGTAGAGCGCGCTCGACGCGACGATGTGCGAGCCGGCGCCGGCGATCGTCGAGATCGCGAGGTGCAGCGCGGCCTGGCCGCTGGCGGTGGCGATCGCGCCGACGCCGCCCTCGAGCGCGGCGACGCGCTCCTCGAGCACTGCGTTGGTCGGGTTCGAGATCCGGCTGTAGACGTGGCCGGCGCGTTCCATGTTGAACAGCGACGCCGCATGCTCGCTGCTCTCGAACACGAACGAGGTCGACAGCACGATCGGGACGGCGCGCGCGCCGGTGGCCGGGTCGGGCGCGGCGCCGGCGTGCAGGGCCAGCGTGTCGAAGCCGGGGTCGGAGGGGCCGGGCATGGTGTGGTGCGAGGTCGGTGGCGGGTCCGCCGGAGTGTCGTCGCGGGGCATTGTGGGCTATATTGAACTCAGGCTCGAGAGCCGGGAGCGCATCATGAAAGTCAGCGACATCCTCCGCGTCAAGGGCGGCACCCTGTTCACCGCGGCGCCCGATCAGCCGCTGCACGAGGCGGTCACGACGATGTCCGAGCGCGACATCGGCTCGCTCGTCGTGATGGACCACGGCGAGCTGACCGGCATGCTCACGTTCCGCGAGGTGATCCAGGCGATCGTGAAGAACGGCGGCGCGATGGGCTCGACCTTGGTGCGCAGCGTGATGGACGACCACCCGCTGACCTGCACGCCCGAGACCGAGATCGACGAGGTGCGCCGCATGATGCTCGGCCGCCACGCGCGCTACATGCCGGTGCTGACCCAGCGCACGCTGATGGGCGTGATCTCGTTCTACGACGTCGCCAAGGCCGTCGTCGACGGGCAGGATTTCGAGAACCGGATGCTGAAGGCCTACATCCGCGACTGGCCGGTCGAGAACGAGCCGCGCGACGAGCAGACCTCGTAGCCTGCCACGGGCGATTTAGAATCGGGGCCCGCGCCAACACCGCCCTTGGGCGGTGTTCGTTTTTCCGACGCCTTCGGGCGGTGTTCGCGTTTTCAGCCTCACCGGTTTCGAGCCATGTCCGGCAGCACCCTCGGCCACCTGTTTCGCGTCACCAACTTCGGCGAGAGCCACGGCCCGGCGATCGGCTGCGTGATCGACGGCTGCCCGCCCGGCATGGCGCTGTCCGAGGCCGACATCCAGCCCGAGCTCGACCGGCGCCGCCCCGGCACCTCGCGCCACGTGACGCAGCGCAACGAACCGGATGCGGTCGAGATCCTCTCGGGCGTGTTCGAGGGCCGCACCACCGGCACGCCGATCTGCCTGCTGATCCGCAACACCGACCAGCGCAGCAAGGACTACGGCAACATCCTGAACACCTTCCGCCCCGGCCACGCCGACTACGCCTACCTGCACAAGTACGGCCTGCGCGACCCGCGCGGCGGCGGGCGCGCGTCGGCGCGGCTGACGGCGCCGATGGTCGGTGCCGGCGCGGTCGCGAAGAAGTGGCTGCGCGAGCAGCATGGCACGAGCTTCGTCGGCTACATGACGCAGATCGGCGACCTCGCGATCCCGTTCGAGGCGCTCGAGCACATCCCGAACAACCCGTTCTTCGCCGCCAACGCGAGCGACATCCCGCGCCTCGAGGCCTACATGGACGAGCTGCGCAAGTCCGGCGATTCGTGCGGCGCGCGCATCTTTGTCGCGGCGAGCCAGGTGCCGCCGGGCCTGGGCGAGCCGCTGTTCGACAAGCTCGACGCCGACATCGCCAAGGCGATGATGGGCATCAACGCGGTCAAGGGGGTCGAGATCGGCGCCGGGTTTGCGGCGGTCGCGCAGCGCGGCACGACGCACGGCGACGAGCTGACGCCCGAGGGCTTTCGCAGCAACAACGCCGGCGGCGTGCTCGGCGGCATCTCGACCGGGCAGGACATCACCGTCAGCCTCGCGATCAAGCCGACCAGCTCGATCCGCAGCCCGCGCGCCTCGATCGACCTGGCCGGGCGGCCGGCGGTCGTCGAGACCCACGGCCGCCATGACCCGTGCGTGGGCATCCGCGCCACGCCGATCGCCGAGGCGATGCTGGCGCTGGTGCTGATGGATCACGCGCTGCGGCACCGCGCGCAGTGCGGCGACGTGCGCGTGGCCACCAAGCCGATCGCCGCGCAGGCGCCGCCGGGGCGCTGACGCCGGGACCGTCGGGCGCGCGACTGCCCGATGTGCCCTGCGGCGTGATGCGCCGCTGCCACAGCCGGGCGGGCCGCGCGGCATCCCAGACCCCGCAATCTGCAGTTTGTCGCATCAGGGGGTGGCGTGGTCATCCGGCCTCCCTACACTCTCGCCCGGGATGTTGGACAACAAGGAAGGAAAGCCCGATGCGCAAGCCGTGGCTGATCGGCGGAGGGGTCGCGATCATCGTCGCACTCGTCGCCGTGGGGGTGGTGTCGCGTGCCAAAAGCAACGACCCCGCCAAGGACAAGAAGCCCGAGGTGACGCTGGAATTCACGCCGGCCGAGGTCGCCCGGCCGGTGCTCGCGGCGCTGCCCGAGCGGGTCGAGTTCTCGGGCCCGCTGATGGCACCGCGCACCGCGGTCGTGCGCGCCAAGGCGGCCGGCACGCTGCTGTCGCTCTCGGTCGCCGAGGGCAGCCGCGTCAAGGCCGGGCAGTCGCTCGGCACGATCGACCTGTCGGACCTGCAGAGCCGGAACGCCGAGCGCTCTGCCGGTGTCGATTCGGCGAACGCGCGCGTGACCGAGGCCGAGCGCATCCACCAGTCGAACATCGATCTGGCGAACCAGAAGTTCATTTCGACCAACGCGCTCGAGAGTTCGCGCGCCTCGCTCGAATCGGCGCGCGCGGCGCTGAAGTCAGCGCAGGCCCAGCTCGCGACCTCGGCCCTGGGCATCCGCGAGGCGGCGCTGGTCGCGCCGATCAGCGGCGTCATCGGCCGGCGCAACGTGGTGCCGGGCGAGAAGGTCAGCGCCGAGCAGGAGCTGATGACGGTCGTCGACCTGAAGGAGCTCGAGCTTGCCGGCGTCGTCGGCACGCACCAGATCTCGATGCTTCGGCCGGGGCAGAAGCTGGACGTGCGGGTCGAGGGCGCGGCCACCAAGGTCGAGGGCCGGATCGACCGGATCGCGCCGATGGCCGAGCCGGGTTCGCGCGGGATCCGCGTCGTGGTGCTGCTGCCGAACCCGGACGAGGTGTTCCGCGCCGGCCAGTACGCGAGCGCGGTGGTCTCGCTCGACGACGCGGCACAGCGGCTGAC
>DATMIN010000140.1:0-4036 GCA_035554275.1 Burkholderiaceae bacterium | reverse complement strand
GGCCGACAAGCGCCTGCGCGCGCTGTGCCAGGCGCTGCTCGACGCGCCGGGCCGGCACGCCACGCTGGCCGGCTGGGCGCAGGCCTGCGGCGCGAGCCCGCGCACGGTGGCGCGGCTGTTCCGCAGCGAACTCGGCACCTCGTTCGTGCAGTGGCGCCAGCAGGTGCTGCTGGCGCGCGCGGTGGCGCTGGCCGCCGGCCGCGTGCCGATGGCGCGCATCGCCAGCGAGCTCGGCTACGCCAGCCCGAGCGCGTTCAGCGCGATGGTGCGGCGCTCGGTCGGCGTGCCGCCGCGGCGCTTCTTCGCGTCGTGACGCGCTCGCGGGGGCTTGGCGCGCGCCGGTCAAGCCACGTAGACTCGCGAATCTCCGGCGCGGCGGTTCTCGCCCCGCCCACGCACCACGCCGCCTGTCCGGCAGGGAGACGCCGTGCTCACATCGCTGTTCGGTGACCTCGGTCGGGCGCGCCACCCCAAGGATCCGGCTCAGCCCGGCGACGCCGCGTTCGCGGCGACCTCGCTGTCGCAGAGCGTCGCCGCCGAGATCAACGCCAGCGGCCAGATCGTCGACCGGCACTCGCACGACCTCGTCGTCAGCGGCTCGCCGGCGCAGGCGATCCGCGAGCACTTCGCGGCGACGCGCGCCGATCTCGAATCGGCCAGCGCGCTGATCACGCTGCTCGACCCGGCCGGCGTGTGGGCCTCGGCGGTGATCAAGGCGCTGTCGGATGCCGGCGGCCGCCCGATCGACCGGCTGCACCTGCGCGAGCATTCGACGCTGCGCACCCTCGCGACGATCGAGCGCACGACGCTCGTGCGGCGCCACGAAGACACGCTGCGCATCATGCACGCCGACGTGCGCGCGCCGGGCAGCGAGAACGCCGAGATCCCGGTCGTGCTGATGGAACGCAGCCAGATGACGACCGTGATCATCGGGCCGATGCAGCCGCACGCGATCGACGCGCTGCTCGACGCGCTGCGCAACGCGGTGCTGCTGCCGACGTGGAGCTGCCCGACGATGCTGTTCATGCTGCCGCCGAACGCGGTCTGGATCGCCAACAAGATCAGCGCGGTCGGCTGGCCGTCGCGGCTGCGCGTGCATGTGCTGAGCGAGTCGATGACCGGCGCGTCGTCGGTCTGGAACGCGATGCTCGGCGTGTGGACGCAGGTCAAGGCCCAGCCCGCGGCGGAGCGCGGTTCGGCGCCGGCCGTGGCCGACGAGCCCGCGGCGGCGCCTGCGGTCGCCACCGAGCGCAGCGGCGTCGCCGAGCCTGCGCTCGCCGCGACGCTCGACGAGCCGCGCGCGCGCCGGGCGCTGGCCGCGCTGCTGACGCTCGACGGCCTGCTCGGCTGCGCGATCGTCGATTCGACGAGCGGCCTGGTGCTCGCGCGCGAGGGGCCGGAGGCGGTGCCGTTCGACATCGAGCTCGCCGCCGCCGCCTGCACGCAGATGCTGCGTGCGCAGCGGCTCGCGGCGCGCAGCATGGGCCTGGACGACGCGATCGACGAGGTGATGACGAGCGCCGGCGCGCGCCAGCAGATCGTGCGCACACTGACGAAGTTTCCGTCGCTGTTCCTGTTCGTGCTGCTCGACAAGCACCGCACCAACCTGGCGCTGGCGCGCTTCCAGCTGATGGAAGTCGAGCGCGGCCTTCGTTAGCCCGGCGGCGTCAGCGCGCGGCCCGCGCCAGCGAAGCGTCAGCGCGCAGCATCCACGCCGCGGTTCGCGAGCGCATCGGCGCGCTCGTTGCCCGGGTCGCCCGAGTGGCCCTTGACCCAGCGCCACTCGACGTGGTGCAGGTTGCGCAGCGCATCGAGCCGCTGCCACAGCTCGGCGTTCTTCACCGGCTTCTTGTCGGCCGTCTTCCAGCCGCGCTGCTTCCAGCCGTGAATCCACTCGGTGATGCCCTTGCGCACGTACTCGCTGTCGGTGTGCACCGTCACGTCGCAGGTGCGCTTGAGCGAGTTCAGCGCCTCGATCACCGCGGTCAGCTCCATGCGGTTGTTGGTGGTCAGCGCCTCGCCGCCGAACAGCTCCTTCTGGTGCTCGCCGGTGCGCAGCCAGGCGCCCCAGCCGCCGCGGCCGGGGTTGCCCTTGCAGGCGCCGTCGGTGTAGATCACCACCTGCGGGCGCTGGATCGCGCCGGGCGCGGGGGCGGCGGGCGCGGTGACGGCGGATGCGCCGGGGGTCGTCGTCATGAGGTCAGTTCGTCCACGTCGTGATGGTGATGATGATGGTTCTGCGTCGCGACGACCGGCGCCGGCGCGGCCTTCGCGGCGACGCGCTGGTCGCGCACCAGCCCGACGAGCCGCATGCCGCGCACGCGCTTGACCGCGACGACGAAGTAGACCGCGCCGAACACCGGCCACCAGCGGTCGCCGACGCGCTCCATCCAGGCGCAGCGCGCGAGCCACTTCATCGACGCGACCGGCAGCCGGTAGCAGCCGAAGCGGCCGTCCTCGACTTCGAAGCTGAGCAGGCGCAGCCAGTCGCGCAGGCGCCGGTAGCGCAGGAATTCGCCGGCACTCGGCAGGAACAGGTGGCGCGCCGAGTTCGGCGCGAGCTTGCGCCGCCAGCGGCCGAGGTGCTGGCGCAGCCCCCACAGGCTGTTCGGGTTGAAGCCGACGACGACGACGCGCCCCTCGGGCACAAGCACGCGCTCGACCTCGCGCAGCGCCAGGTGCGGGTCGCGCGCCCATTCGAGCGCATGCGGCAGCACGACGAGGTCGAGGCTCTGGCTGTCGAACGGCAGTGCGTCGAAGTCGCAATGCAGCGCGACCACGGCGCGCGGCCGCGGCGCGGCGGCGGCGTTCCCGGCCGCGAGCGGATCGCTCGATGCGGCCGGCGCGCTGCCCGCCACGCCGGGCGTCGGCTCGAACTCGGTCGCGACCCAGCGGTGCGGCATCCGGTTCGCGCGCAAGGCCTCGAGCTCGGGCAGGCCGAGCTGCAGCGCGTGGAAGCCGAACAGGTCGGCGACGGCGCTGTCCAGATGGGCCTGTTCCCATTGCAAGACGTACGCGCCCGCCGGGGTGGCGAGCCAGTCGGTCAAACCTATAATCGCGCGTTCCGCCATGAACCTGACCGCCCTGCCCGCTTTCAGCGACAACTACATCTGGATGCTCCACGACGCCCAGCGCGCCGTCGTCGTCGATCCGGGAGACAGCGCGCCGGTCATCGAGGCGCTCGACGCGCACCGGCTGGCGCTCGCGGCGATTCTAGTGACCCACCACCATGCCGATCACGTCGGCGGCGTCGATGCGCTGCGCAGCCGCCTGCAAGGCCCCGTCTACGGCCCGCGCCACGAACGCATCCCCGAGCCGTACGAGCCGCTCGACGATGGCGACACGCTCGAGGTGCTCGGCCTGCGCTTCGAGGTGATCGACGTGCCCGGCCACACCAGCGGGCACATCGCGTATTTCCATCAGGGCCGCGAGCGCACGCCGATCCTGTTCTGCGGCGACACGCTGTTCTCGGCCGGCTGCGGGCGCCTGTTCGAGGGCACGCCGGCGCAGATGCACGCGTCGCTCGCGCGGCTGGCCGCGCTGCCGGGCGACACGCGGGTGTGCTGCGCACACGAGTACACGCTGTCGAACCTGAAGTTCGCGCGCGCGGTCGAGCCCGGCAATGCCGAGGTCGCCGCGCACACCGCGTGGAGCGAGCAGCAGCGCGAAGGCGGCCGCCCGACGCTGCCCTCGACGATCGGGCGCGAGCGCCAGATCAACCCGTTCCTGCGCTGCGCCGAGCCGGCCGTCGCGCGCAGCGCGCGCGGCCACGGCGCGCCCTCCGACGAGCCCGTCGCGGTGCTCGCCGCGCTTCGACAATGGAAGAACGATTTCCGATGACGAACTTCATCACCGCCGGCCGGTCGGCACGTTTGTGGTCCACCCGCGCCGCGCTGCTGATGACGACGATCCCGTTGTTGCTGCTCGCCGCGTGTGCGACGCCCGGCGGCCTCTCGTCCGCGCCCGGGGCGGCCGACGCGAACGCGCCGGTGGTCGTCGCGGCCGCCACGCGACCGGCGGCGCCGGCATCCGCACC
>DATMIN010000139.1:0-4479 GCA_035554275.1 Burkholderiaceae bacterium | reverse complement strand
GCCGGCAGCTACCTGATGGAAAAGCTCACGCAGGACATGGCCGACGCCGCGTGGAAGATCATCGAGGAGGTCGAGGCGATGGGCGGCATGGTGAAGGCCGTCGAGAGCGGCTGGGCCAAGCTGAAGATCGAGGCCAGTGCGGCCGAGAAGCAGGCGCGCATCGACTCGGGGCAGGACGTGATCGTCGGTGTCAACAAGTACAAGCTCGGCACCGAAGACGCGATCGAGACGCGCGACATCGACAACGCGATGGTGCGCGACAACCAGGTCGCGCGGCTGAAGGCGGTGCGTGCGAAACGAGATACACAGAAGACACAGGCCGCACTCGACGCGCTGACACGCTGCGCCGAGACCGGAGGGTCAGCAGGCGGCGCCTCCGGCACCGCGGGCAACCTGCTCGACCTGAGCATCAAGGCGGTGCGGTTGCGCGCGACGGTCGGCGAGGTCTCGGACGCGCTCGAGAAGGCGTGGGGCCGGCACCGCGCCGACACGCAGAAGGTCACCGGCGTCTACGCCGCCGCCTACGACAGCGCCGCCGGCTGGGATCAACTGAAAGGCGAGATCGCGCAGTTCGCCGAAGAGCAGGGTCGCCGCCCGCGCGTGATGATCGCCAAGCTCGGCCAGGACGGCCACGACCGCGGCGCGAAGGTGGTGGCGAGCGCGTTCGCCGATCTCGGCTTCGACGTCGACATCGGCCCGCTCTTTCAAACCGCCGATGAGTGCGCGCGCCAGGCGATCGAGAACGACGTCCATGCGGTCGGCGTCAGCACGCTCGCCGCGGGCCACAAGACGCTGGTGCCGGCGATCATCGAATCGCTGAAGACGCAGGGCGCCGACGACATCATCGTGTTCGTCGGCGGCGTGATCCCCAAGCAGGACTACGACATGCTCTACGAGGCCGGCGTGAAAGGCATCTACGGCCCGGGCACGCCGATCCCGGCGAGCGCGAAGGATGTGCTCGAACAGATCCGCAAGGCGCTCTCGCAGCCGGCGATGTGATATACCGTAATACCGTATTCCTGGAGGGATGCCATGGTCACGTCGGTCCGAATGGAGCCGCTGCTGGAGAAGGAACTGGAAGTGGCCGCCAAGAAGCTCGGCATCACGAAATCGCAGTTCATCATCGATGCCGTGGAGCGCGCGCTCGGCCGAAAGAACCCGTTCGAGCTGATGATGAAGATCAAGGCGGAGGAGCAGGCTCGTGCCGATCCGGCAGTCGAAAAGGCGTATCGAGGCTACGAGCAGCCGTACGAGACGGTGGCCTCGCGCAAGGCGCTGGTGAAGCGCCTGAAAGAGAAGCACCGTGCCGGCAGCGCTGGTTGACACCAGCGCGATGGTCGCCGCCTTCGGTGCGCGTCAACCGGGCTCGCGCCACTACGAGCAGCTCTTCGCCGTGGCCGCCGAGGAACGTTGGCAGCTGGTCAGCACGTGGCCGTGCCTGACGGAGACGAGCTACCTGCTGGGCCCGAAGCAGCGCTACGGCGTTCTGCGCTGGGTTGCGGCAGGCGGCCTTTCGGTGTTCCCGTTCGGGCAGGAGGCCCTCGATCCGATGGTCGAGATGATGCGCCGGTACACCCACTCGCCGCGTGCCGAAATGGACCTTGCCGATGCGTCGCTCGTCTGGCTTGCCGCCGACACCGGCATCACCAGGATCATGACGCTCGACGTGCGCGATTTCTCGCGCTACCGCCTGCCTGATGGGCGGCCGTTCGAGATTCTTTGACGGCCGCCGTGGACGATCCGCTTCGCATGGCCCTCCTTGGCGATGAACCCGGCGCCAGGCGCCGCGGCTTGGCCAAGGCGATCACGCTGCTCGAATCGACGCGCGCCGACCACCGCGCGCGCGCCGACGCGTTGCTCAACGCGCTGCTGCCCGCGACCGGCCGCGGGCTGCGCCTGGGCATCTCGGGCGTGCCGGGCGTCGGCAAGTCGACCTTCATCGAGGCGCTCGGCCTGGCGCTGATCGCGCAGGGCCACCGCGTCGCGGTGCTCGCGATCGATCCGTCGTCGAGCCTGTCGGGCGGCTCGATCCTCGGCGACAAGACGCGCATGGAGCGGCTCTCGACGCACGAGGCCGCGTTCGTGCGGCCGAGCCCGGCCTCGGGCACGCTCGGCGGCGTGGCCGAGAAGACGCGCGAGGCGCTGCTGGTGTGCGAGGCCGCGGGCTTCGACATCGTGATCGTCGAGACCGTCGGTGTCGGCCAGAGCGAGACCGCGGTGGCTGGCATGACCGACCTGTTCGCGCTGCTGCAATTGCCGAACGCCGGCGACGAACTGCAGGCGCTGAAGAAGGGCGTGATGGAGCTCGCCGATCTGGTCGTGATCAACAAGGCCGATCTCGACCCGGCCGCGGCGACGCGCGCGCAGGCGCAGATCGCCGGGTCGCTGCGCCTGTTCGCCGGCCACGACGATGCGCCGCGCGTGATGACGCTCAGCGCGCTGAAGAACCAGGGTGTCGCCGAGTTCTGGGCGGCCGTGCAGGCTGAGCATCAACGTCGCGTTGCGAGCGGCGCGTTCGCGGCGCGCCGCACCGCGCAGTCGCGCGAGTGGCTGTGGGACATCGTCCGCGGCCGGCTGCTCGCCGACTTCCGCAGCCACCCCGCCATCCGCGCCGCGCTGCCGCAGGCGCTGGCGGACGTGACCGAAGCGCGCGCCGCGCCGTCGGCCGCCGCGCACCGACTGTTGAATCTCTTCCACGGGTAACCACGACGCCATGCACGACATCATCCAGCAGCTCGAAGAGCGCCGCGCGAAGGCCCGCCTCGGCGGCGGCGAGAAGCGCATCGCCGCGCAGCACGGCAAGGGCAAGCTGACCGCGCGCGAGCGCATCGAGCTCCTGCTCGACGCCGACACGTTCGAGGAATGGGACATGTTCGTCGAGCACCGCAACCACGATTTCGGCATGGCCGACAACCGCCCGCCCGGCGACGGCGTCGTCACCGGCTACGGCATGATCAACGGCCGCCTGGTGTTCGTGTTCAGCCAGGACTTCACCGTGTTCGGCGGCGCGCTCAGCGAGGCCCACGCCGAGAAGATCTGCAAGGTGATGGACCAGGCGATGAAGGTCGGTGCGCCGGTGATCGGGCTGAACGATTCGGGCGGCGCGCGCATCCAGGAAGGCGTGGCCTCGCTCGGTGGCTACGCCGAGGTGTTCCAGCGCAACGTGCTGGCCTCGGGCGTGGTGCCGCAGATCAGCCTGATCATGGGGCCGTGCGCCGGCGGCGCCGTGTACTCGCCGGCGATGACCGACTTCATCTTCATGGTGCGCGACAGCTCGTACATGTTCGTCACCGGGCCCGAGGTGGTGAAGACCGTGACGCACGAAGAGGTCAGCGCCGAAGACCTCGGCGGCGCGAGCGCGCACACGACGAAGAGCGGGGTGGCCGATCTCGCGTTCGACAACGATGTCGATGCACTCGCGATGCTGCGCCGCTTCTTCAACTACCTGCCGCTGAACAACCGCGAGAGGGCGCCGACGCGCCCCGGCACCGATCCGGCCGAGCGGCTCGACGGGTCGCTCGACACGCTGGTGCCCGACAACCCGAACCAGCCCTACGACATGAAGGAGCTGATCTACAAGACGGTCGACGACGGCGACTTCTTCGAGCTGCAGCCCGACTATGCGAAGAACATCGTGATCGGCTTCGCGCGGATGGACGGGCAGAGCGTGGGCATCGTCGCGAACCAGCCGCTGGTGCTGGCCGGCTGCCTCGACATCAAGAGCAGCATCAAGGCGGCGCGCTTCGTGCGCTTCTGCGACGCGTTCAACATCCCGGTGCTGACCTTCGTCGACGTGCCCGGCTTCATGCCCGGCACCGCGCAGGAGTACGGCGGCATCATCAAGCACGGCGCGAAGCTCTTGTTCGCCTACGCCGAATGCACGGTGCCGAAGATCACCGTGATCACGCGCAAGGCCTACGGCGGCGCGTACGACGTGATGAGCTCGAAGCACCTGCGTGGCGACGTGAACTTCGCGTGGCCGAACGCCGAGATCGCGGTGATGGGCGCGAAGGGCGCGGTCGAGATCATCTTCCGCGAGGAGAAGAACGACCCGGTCAAGCTCGCCGCGCGCGAGGCCGAATACAAGGCCAAGTTCGCCAACCCGTTCATCGCCAGCGCGCGCGGCTACATCGACGACGTGATCCAGCCGCACGAGACGCGCAAGCGCATCTGCCGCTCGCTGGTGATGCTGCGCGACAAGAAGGTCGACGATCCGTGGCGCAAGCACGGAAACATTCCTTTGTGACCGACGCGAGAAGAACAAGATGTTCACGAAGATCCTGATTGCGAACCGTGGCGAGATCGCCTGCCGCGTCATCAAGACCGCGAAGAAGATGGGCATCGCCACCGTCGCGGTGTATTCCGATGCCGACCGCGATGCGCTGCACGTCGAGCTCGCCGACGAGGCGGTGGGCATCGGCCCGGCGCCGAGCCGCGACTCGTACCTCGTGATGGACAAGATCATCGCGGCCTGCAAGC
>DATMIN010000138.1:0-10675 GCA_035554275.1 Burkholderiaceae bacterium | reverse complement strand
ACGCAGCGCGCGCTCGGCCCGGTCGACGCACTCGTCAGCAACGCCGGCATCTTCAGGGCCGCCGACTTCCTCGACATCACCGAGGCCGACTGGGACGCGGTGATTGCCGTCAACCTGAAGGGCGCGTTCCTGGTCGGCCAGGCGGTGGCGCGCGCAATGGTCGCGGCCGGCAAGGCCGGCGCGATCGTCCACATGAGCTCGGTCAACGGCGTGATGGCGATCCCGAGCATCGCCAGCTACAACGCGAGCAAGGGCGGCGTGAATCAGCTGACGCGCGTGATGGCGCTCGCGCTCGCCGACCACGGCATCCGCGTCAATGCGGTCGCGCCCGGCACGATCGCGACCGAACTCGCGCGCAACGCGGTGCTCGGCAGCGACGCGGCGAAGGCGCGCATCATCAGCCGCACGCCGCTGAAGCGGCTCGGCGAGCCGGCCGAGATCGCCGACGTGTGCGCGTTCCTGCTCAGCAGCGCGGCGAGCTACATCACCGGCGAGATCGTCTACGTCGACGGCGGGCGGCTCGCCCTCAACTACACGGTGACTTCGTGAGCGAATCCCCTGCCCTGCCCGCGGTCGAGGGCGGTTGCCTGTGCGGCGCGCTGCGGTACCGCGCCACGCCGACGCACCGCGACGGCTACTACTGCCACTGCCGGATGTGCCAGCTCGCGTTCGGCAACACGCGCGCCGCGTTCGTGAACCTGGACAAGAGCGAGGTCGAGTGGACGCTTGGGGCGCCCACGCACTTCGCCTCGTCGGCGTTCGCGAGGCGCGGCTTCTGCGGCGCCTGCGGCACGCCGCTCAGCTTCGAGTACACCGACTCGCCGCGCATGGACTTGTCGGCCGGCAGCCTCGACGATCCCGGCGCGTTCGCGCCGACGGCGCACTTCGCGGTCGAATCGCGCATCGCCGCGTGGCACGCCGACGACGGCCTGCCCGGCGAGCGCCTCGATGCCAACGCGCAGATCGTCGCGCGCTGGAAGCAGGCTTATGGCGACGCGGTCGACCCCGGCGTCGCGGCCACGCGAGGCGCTTCGACATGAGCGCTTCATCGACCCCGCTCGTCACCGCGCTGCGCGTCATTCCGGTCGCGGGCCGCGACAGCATGCTGCTGAACCTGAGCGGCGCGCACGGCCCGTTCTTCACGCGCAACTTGGCTGTCCTGACCGACAGCGCCGGGCGCATCGGCGTCGGCGAGGTGCCGGGCGGCGAGAAGATCCGCCGCACGCTCGAAGACGCGCGCGCGCTCGTCGTCGGCCAGCCGCTCGGCTCGCAGCAACGGCTGCTGCAAGAGGTGCAGCGCCGGTTCGCCGACCGCGACAGCGGCGGCCGCGGCAACCAGACCTTCGACCTGCGCACCACGATCCACGCCGTCACCGCGATCGAATCGGCGCTGCTCGATCTGCTCGGCCAGCATCTCGGCGTGCCGGTCGCGGCGCTGCTCGGCGAGGGCCAGCAGCGCGACGCGGTCGAGATGCTCGGCTACCTGTTCTACGTCGGCGACAAGGCGAAGACCGCCCTGCCCTACGCCAGCGATCCGGGCGCGTCGAACGATTGGTTCCGGCTGCGCCACGAGCCCGCGCTGACACCCGCGGCGATCGTGCGCCTCGCCGAAGCCGCACACGCGCGCTACGGCTTCAATGACTTCAAGCTGAAGGGCGGCGCGCTGCGCGCCGAGGACGAGATCGAGGCGATCGTCGCGCTGCACGAGCGCTTCCCGAGCGCGCGCGTCACGCTCGACCCGAACGGCGGCTGGCTGTTGAAGGACGCGATCCGCCTGATGCGCGACATGCGCAGCGTCGTCGCGTATGCCGAAGACCCGTGCGGCGCCGAGGACGGCTTCTCGGGGCGCGAGGTAATGGCCGAATTCCGCCGCGCCACCGGGTTGCCGACCGCGACCAACATGATCGCGACCGACTGGCGCCAGCTCGCCCACGCACTGGCGCTGCAGAGCGTCGACATCCCGCTCGCCGACCCGCACTTCTGGACCATGGCCGGCTCGGTGCGCGTCGCGCAGACCTGCCGCGACTGGGGCCTGACGTGGGGCTCGCACTCGAACAACCACTTCGACGTCTCGCTGGCGATGTTCACGCACGTCGGCGCGGCGGCGCCGGGCAAGGTCACCGCGATCGACACGCACTGGATCTGGCAGGACGGCCAGCGCCTGACGAAAGACCCGCTGCAGATCGTCGCCGGCCACGTGCAGGTGCCGAAGCGCCCGGGGCTGGGCGTCGAACTCGACATGGCCGAGGTCGAGAAGGCGCACCGCCTGTACCTCGAGCATGGGCTGGGCGCGCGCGACGACGCGATGGCGATGCAGTACCTGATCCCGGGCTGGACGTTCAACCCGAAGCGGCCGGCGCTCGACCGCTAGACTTCCGTCAAGCTGAGGATGGCCGCGAAACAGGCCGGCAGATGGGGTACGCGATTCAATCGTTGGCCTGGGGAGCGCTGTCATGACCCTTCTTCGGATCCTCCGCAGGCCGCGCCAGCGCCACGGCGGCTTGGCGAGTGTCGTGGCCGCCATTGCCCTCGCCGGCTCCGGCATGCTTGCGCTGCTGACGCCGCCGGCGCTGGGCGCGAGGCCGCCCGCGCCTGCACAGCCACTCGCTGGCGTGATGACGCTCGAAGTCGACGCCACGAATACCCAGCAATGGATCTACCAGGTTCACCAGGCGCTGCCGGTTCCCGCCGCGGGACCGCTGCGCCTGCTCTACCCGCGCTGGCTTCCCGGCTATCACGGACCGTACGGCGATACCGGGCAGATCGGCGGGCTCACGATCCATGCCGGGGCCCAGCGCCTGGCCTGGCACCGTGCGCCGGAGAACCTGAACGCCTTCGACGTGCAGGTTCCCGAGGCTGCGCGAAGCATCGACATCCGGTTCCAGTGGCTCGGCAACCCGAAGGGCAATATCTACCCGCCGCCGATGGCGAAGGACATGCTCGGCGTGCAGTGGCACGCGCTGCTGCTTTACCCGTCGGGCCACGAGGCAGCGGCGATCACGGTAAAGCCGTCGATCAAGTTGCCTTCGGGTTGGCAATGGGGTTCTGCGCTGCGCGCGAAGGACGAGAACGACGGCTGGGTCCGTTTCGAGCCGGTGAATCTGGAGACGCTGGTCGATTCGCCGCTGTATGCCGGCGCGGCTTATCGCCGCATCGAACTCGACCCGTCGGGTACCGCACAACCCGCGGTATTGCATCTCTTCACCGACCGCGCGGATCCGAAGCTGCCCACCGACGAGCAGATCCAGGCGCACAGCCGTCTCGTGCAGCAGGGCGACCGCCTGTTCGGGTCGCGCCCGTGGCGCCATTACGATCTGCTGCTGGCGAATGTCAAAGGAATCGCCTTCACCGCGCTCGAGCACCACGAATCGAGCGAGAACGCCTACGACGGCCACTACTTCGACGACTGGGCGACCGCGTCGCGCCGGCGCGATGATCTCGCGCACGAGTTCGTGCACGCCTGGAACGGCAAGTACCGGCGGCCGGCCGATCTGTGGACACCGAGCTTCGACACCGCAGGCAGCAATTCGCTGCTCTGGGTCTACGAGGGCCTGACGCAGTACTGGGGCATCGTGATGGCCACGCGCAGCGGTCTCATCACGCCCGAGCAGGCGCGCCAGCGATTTGCGAACGCGGCGGCCTGGTATCAGAGCCTGCCCGGCCGCCAATGGCGCAGTCTGCAGGACACGACCCACGATCCCGCGATGCGGTCGACCGAGCAAGGCCGCTGGCCGTCCTGGTCGCGCGGTCAGGACTACTACAGCGAATCGGCATTGCTGATCTGGCTCGATGCCGATACGCTGATCCGCGAAGCGACGCACGGCGAGCATTCGCTCGACGACTTTGCGCGCGCCTTCTTTGGCGGAACATCGGGCGACAAGGGCCCCGACCTGTATGTGCTGGATGACGTCGTGGCGGCCCTGAATGCGGTGCACCCGCACGACTGGCGCGCGTTCGTGCGCGAGCGACTCGACCGTACCGCCTCGCCGGCCCCGTTGGACGGGCTGGCGCGCGCCGGCTGGCGGCTAGCTTTCACCGACCGGCGCAGCCCGCTGCAACTCGCCTCGCTCGATCCGAAGGACCCGGCCTTATGGCTCGGCAACTCGATCGGGCTGACGATCGGCAAGGAGGGGAACATCCGCGAGGTGCACTGGGAGTCGCCCGCATTCGGCGCCGGTCTGGCGCCTGGCGACAAGATCGTCGCCGTCAACCTCCTGGCCTACGAGCCGGAGCGCATCGAGGCCGCGCTCGTCGCCAACAAGAACGGCAGCCAGCCGCTCGACTTGCTCGTGCGCCGCGACGACGATTTTCGGCATGTGCGTTTCGACGTCCGCGGCGGCCCGCAGCATGCGGCGCTGGTGCGCGCCGAAAGCGTTCCGGACCGGTTGGCCGATATCCTGAAGGCACGCTGACGCCGCGGCCAGGTGCGAGTGCGAAGGGCGCGCCCGGCCGAGCGCCGCCTCAGGGCAGCGCTGCGCCGTCGTTGAGCCGCGCGAGGCACTCGTCGATCAACGCGTGCAGGCGCGCGACCGTGGCGTCGCCGATGCGCGCGTTGAACGCGACCTGCGCCTTCTTCCACTCGCGCTGCGCGGCGGTGCGCTTGTCGCGGCCGGCCTTTGTTGCGCTGACGAAGCGGCTGCGGCCGTCGGCGCCGGGGCCGACGACGACCCAGCCCTGCGCGATCAGCGGCTGCAGGTTGCGCGTCAACGTGGACGCGTCCATCTCGAGCTGAAGCGCGAGGTCGCCGGGGCGCACCGGCTCGAGCCGCACGATGTTCGACAGCAGCGAATACTGCGTCGTCTTCAGGCCGCTGGCGGCGATGATGTGGTCGAAGTGCTGGCTGACGCGGCGCGACAGCTGGCGCAGCTTCAGGCTGCTGCAACCGCGCGGCGCCGCGGCCACTGGCAGCGGGGTTTTGGCGGGCTTGTCAGGTGCGAGACGATGCATGGCCAGACGATTGTAGCTACAATCGTTGCAGCTGCAACTCTCACCCACCGTGATGACCACGACGACCGACCCCGCGCAGACCCTGGCCGACTGGGAGGCCCTCGCCGCCGAGCGCCGCAAGACGATGACGACGACCGGCGTCGCGCGGCCCGAGCAGGTGGCCGGGCTGACGGGGCTGCAGGTGTTCGAGAAGATGTTCGCCGGCGAGCTGCCGGCGCCGCCGATCGCCGAGACGCTCGACTTCACGCTGGTCGAGTTCAGCCACGGCCGCGCGGTGTTCCAGGGCCAGCCGCTGCTGCGCCACTACAACCCGCTCGGCACCGTGCACGGCGGCTGGATCGCGACGCTGCTCGATTCGTGCGTCGGCTGCGCCGTGCACACCACGATGCCGGCCGGCAAGGCCTACACCACGGCCGAGCTGAAGGTCAACTTCGTCCGCGCGGTGACGACGCGCGTGCCGCTGGTGCGCGCGATCGGCCACGTGATCCACGTCGGCAACCGCATGGCCACCGCCGAGGGCCGGCTCGTCGGCCCCGACGGCAAACTCTACGCGCACGCCTCGACCACCTGCTTCATCTTCGACGCGGCCTGAAGGGAAACCCCCCATGAGACTGCTCCACACGATGCTGCGCGTCGGCGACCTGCAACGCTCGATCGACTTCTACACGAAGGTCATGGGCATGACGCTGCTGCGCCAGTCCGAGAACGCGTCGCAGCACTACTCGCTCGCGTTCCTCGGCTTTGGTGCGAACCCCGAGCACGCCGAGATCGAGCTGACCTACAACCACGGCGTGTCGAGCTACGAGCTCGGCACCGCGTACGGCCACATCGCGATCGGCGTGCCCGACGCGGCCGCGGCCTGCGAGAAGATCCGCCACGGCGGCGGCAACGTGACGCGCGAGGCCGGCCCGGTGAAGGGCGGCACGACCGTGATCGCGTTCGTGACCGACCCCGATGGCTACAAGATCGAGCTGATCGAACGCCCGAACCCTTGACCGCGGCAGCGCGAGTCATGATGCTGGCCCAGACCGTCTCCACCGCGCTCGCGCGCCGCGGCATCCACTACGCGTGGGTGATCGTCGCCGTCACGTTCTTCGCGTTGCTCACGACCTCGGCCGCGCTCGGTCTGCCCGGCGCGATGCTGCAGCCGTTGAGCCGCGAGTTCGGCTGGACGACCGACCAGCTCTCGTCGGTGTTCGCGGTGCGCTTCGCCCTCTTCGGCCTGCTCGGGCCGTTCGGGGCGATCTTCATCGCGCGCTTCGGGCTGCCGCGCATCATGGTCGCCGCCGCCGCGTTCATCGCGGCCGCGATGCTGCTGGCCACCCAGATCACGCAGCTCTGGCAGCTGTTCGTGCTGTGGGGCCTGGTGCTCGGCTGCGGCACGGGCTTGACGGCGCTGGTGCTCGGCGCGATGGTCGCGAGCCGCTGGTTCACCGAGCGCCGCGGGCTGGTCGTCGGCCTGTTCGCCGCGAGCACCGCGACCGGGCAATTGATCTTCCTGCCGGTCGCCGCCTGGATGATCGAGCACCTCGGCTGGCGCTATGCGGTGATCCCGGTGTTCGCGGCCTGCGCGCTGGTGGCGCTGCTGGCGGCGCTGTTCATGCGCGACCACCCGAGCGAACTCGGCCTGCGTTCGTATGGCGAGCCCGCCGGTACGCCGCCCGAGGCCACTCCGGCTCGCGCCACGCGGCTCGACTACTTCGGCCCGTTCCGCATGCTCGCCGAAGCGTCTGGCAACCGCACGTTCTGGATCCTCGCCGGCAGCTTCTTCATCTGCGGGCTGTCGACCAACGGCCTGGTGCAGACGCACTTCATCTCGCTGTGCGGCGACCAGGGCCTGGCGGCCGTGCCGGCGGCCTCGGTTCTGTCGATGATGGGCGCGTTCGATCTGGTCGGCACCACGCTGTCGGGCCACCTCTGCGACCGCTACGACAACCGCAAGCTGCTGTTCTGGTACTACGCGCTGCGCGGGCTGTCGCTGTTCTGGCTGCCGTATTCGACCTTCACGCTGCTCGGCCTGTCGACCTTCGCGATGTTCTACGGCCTCGACTGGATCGCCACCGTGCCGCCGACCGTCAAGCTCGCTGCGCAGGAGTTCGGCAAGGAGCGCGCCGGCATGATCTTCGGCTGGGTGTTCGCGGCCCACCAGCTCGGCGCCGCCACCGCGGCCTACGGCGCCGGCCTGACGCGCACGCTGCTGCTGACGTACAACCCGGCGCTGTTCGCGGCCGGTGCGGCGTGCCTGCTGGCCGCGGCGATGGTGATGATGATCCGGCTGCAACGACGGCCGGCGCCGACGCCCGCGGTCGCCTGAGAAGCGGCTCAGGCGCGCAGCGCCTGCGCCGCGCGCGCCAGCTGCGTGAGGCGCGGCCAGTCGCGCGCCGCCACCGCATCGGCCGGCGTCAGCCAGGAGCCGCCGCAGACCTTCACGTTCGGCAGCGCCAGGAACTCGCTCGCGTTGGCCGGCGTGATGCCACCGGTCGGGCAGAACACGACGTCGGTGAACGGCCCGGCCAGCGCCTTCAGCATCGGCACGCCGCCGGCCTGCAGCGCCGGAAAGAACTTCAGAAAGAAGTGGCCGTCGGCGTTCGCCTGCATCACCTCGCTCGCGGTCGCGACGCCGGGCAGCAGCGGCAGGCCGATCGCGCGGCACGCATCGCCGAGCTCGCGGGTGTAGCCGGGACTGACGGCGAACACGCAGCCAGCGTCCTTCGCGGCCTGCGCGTCGGCGGCGCTGCGCACGGTGCCGGCGCCGAGGATCGCCTCGGGCACCTCGCGCGCGATCCGCTCCAGGCACTGGCGCGCGACCGGCGTGCGCAGCGTCACCTCGAGCACGCGCACGCCGCCGGCGACGAGCGCGCGCGCGATCGGCACCGCGTCGTCGACGCGCTGGATCACGATCACCGGGATCACCGGGCCGTGGGCGACGAGGTCGAGCGTGTTCTTCATGGTCTTCCCTTTCCGATTTCTCTCAGAGCCAGGAGCAGGCGCCCTGCTCCGCACTCAGCACATTACGGCGCATGCCGGCGAAGAGTTCGCGGCCGAGATCATGGCCGTTGATCGTGGCCTGCTCGTCCTCGAGCGAAGCCTGTTCGCGCGCGCTCCACACCGCCGAATCGACCAGCGCCTCGAGCGAACCCGCGACCGCGTCGAGCCTGATGACATCGCCGTCCCGCACCTTGCCGAGCGGCCCACCGGCGAGCGCCTCGGGGCTCACGTGGATGGCAGCGGGCACCTTGCCCGATGCGCCGCTCATGCGCCCGTCGGTGACGAGCGCGACCCTGAAACCACGGCCCTGCAGCACGCCGAGCGGCGGCGTGAGCTTGTGCAGCTCGGGCATGCCGCACGCGGCCGGGCCCTGGAAGCGCATCACCGCGACGAAATCGCGCTCGAGCGCGCCGGCCTTGAAGGCAAGCAGCAACTGCTCCTGCGTGTTGAAGACGATGGCCGGCGCCTCGATCACATGCCGATCGACCGGCACCGCCGAAACCTTGATCACCGCGCGCCCGAGGTTGCCGGTGAGCAGCTTCAACCCGCCCTCGTCGCCGAAGGGCGCGGCCGCGGTGCGCACGACGGAATCGTCGATCGCGGCGCTCGGGAGCGCGCGCCACGCGATGCCGCGCTCGTCGGCTTCAGGCACCGCACCGTAGGCCTGCAGGCCACCGGAAACGACGGTTGCGACATCGCCGTGCATGTGCCCCGCAGCGACGAGTTCGCGGATCACGAAGCCCGGCCCACCGGCCGCCTGAAACTGATTCACGTCGGCCACGCCGTTCGGGTAGACCCGCGCCAGGAGCGGCGTCACGCGCGAGAGATCGGCGAAGTCGGTCCAGTCGATCGTGATGCCGGCCGCGCGCGCGACGGCGACCCAGTGGATCAGGTGGTTGGTCGAGCCACCGGTCGCGAGCAGCGCGACCATCGCGTTGACGATCACGCGCTCGTCGACCAGCCGCCCGATCGGCGTAAAGCGCCGACCGGGCAGGATGCCGATCAGCGTGCGCACCGCCTCGCGCGTGAGCCCTTCGCGCAGCTGCGCGTGCGGGTGGATGAAGGCGGCGCCCGGCACATGCAGGCCCATGGCCTCGAGCAGCATCTGGTTGCTGTTGGCGGTGCCGTAAAACGTGCAGGTGCCGGCACCGTGATAGGCCGCCGACTCGGCCTGCAGCAGTTCGTCGCGGCCGATGTGGCCTTCCGCGAAACGCTCGCGCACCTTGGATTTATCGGTGTTGGAGAGCCCGCTGCTCATCGGCCCGGCCGGCACGAAGACGCAGGGGAGATGGCCGAAGTGCAACGCACCGATCAGCAGGCCCGGCACGATCTTGTCGCACACGCCGAGCAGCAAGGCGCCATCGAAGACATCGTGCGTGAGCGCGATCGCCGTGCTCATCGCGATGGTGTCGCGCGAGAAGAGGCTCAGCTCCATGCCGGGCAGGCCTTGCGTGACGCCATCGCACATCGCCGGCACGCCGCCTGCCACCTGCACACTCGCGCCGAGCCTGGCGGCCTCGTCGCGAATGATGGCGGGGAAGGATTCATACGGCTGATGCGCCGAGAGCATGTCGTTGTAGGCGGTGACGACCGCGA
This sequence comes from Burkholderiaceae bacterium, assembly GCA_035554275.1. Taxonomy (GTDB): domain Bacteria; phylum Pseudomonadota; class Gammaproteobacteria; order Burkholderiales; family Burkholderiaceae_C; genus LMDS01. The sequence continues at coordinate 1,144 of DATMIN010000138.1, read as the reverse complement.
GGTTCGGTGCGCGCTCGGCCACGACGCGCAGCTTGTCGTTGCGCGGCAGCGCCGCGAAGGCGTGCGCGACGTTGGCGCAGCCCATGCGATCGGCGCCGCGCGGCCGGTGGCTCGCGGCATCGACACGCGCGAGGTAGGCGCCGCGCGCGCGCGCACTGCGCTCGCGGATGCGTCGGGTGACTTCGACGACAGCTTGCTTCATGGCGAGGCCTCCGCGACCGGTCCTGGTGACCGTGCTGTCGATTGTCAAGTAACCGGGTTACAGCCCGAGTACAGCCTGCAATGTGAGAAGCAAGATCCAGGCGCGGAAGCCCCTGTCATTTCCATCGGTCGCGGCGCGACGTCGTCGACGCGAGCGCCGAAGACGCGACGCCGCGCATGGACCGCAGCAACCTCGAGCTGCCGCCGCACAGCATCGCCATGGCCGCCATCAGCGCAGCCGGATCTCGACCCGGCGCGCCTCGCGCGCGTCGGCGCCGGCGCTCGCGGCGACCGGCCGCTCGAGCATCAGCCGATCGGGCGCGACACCGTTCGCCTCGAGCGCGTGGCGCACCGCGAGCGCGCGCCGCTTCGCGAGTTCGGCGTTGACCGCGGCGTCGCCGCTCGCGTCGTGGAACCCCGAGATCAGCACGCGCGTGTCGGCCCGCTGGCGCGCCGCGTCGGCGAAGCGGGCCAGCGTCTCGCTCGCCGGCGCCAGCAGCGCGTCGGAGCCGACCGCGAAGTAGACCCGCGCAGCCTGCTCGCCGGCCGGCACGCCGGCGAGCGCGGTGGGTGCGCGCCCGGCCGGGTGCAGCGCGCGCGACAGCGCCAAGCCGAGCACGCCGCTCAGCACCAGCGCCAGCACCGCGGCGAGCACCAGCAGCGCGAAAGTCGTGCTGTCGTCGTTTTGTTCGCTCATGCGACGCTCCGGCGGGCAAAAATTCATTCTAGAGTGAGGCCATGACCTCGCTGTTCACGACGCTGCACCTGCGCGACCCGCAGCCGATGCTGCAGCACGCATTGCGCGACTGGGGCGGCGAGCACGATCTGTGGGTGTTCGGCTACGCATCGCTGATCTGGCGCCCCGAGTTCGACGCCGACGAGCAGCGCATGGCGGTCGTGCACGGCTGGCACCGCGCGCTCGAGATGCGTTCGCGCGTGAACC
>DATMIN010000137.1:0-3901 GCA_035554275.1 Burkholderiaceae bacterium | reverse complement strand
CCGGCGAGCTGCGGCGCGCCGGCACGCAGTTCCGCGCCGCGGCCGACGCCGCGCGCGAGGCCGGGCGGCTGTCGGAAGAGGTGCGCCTGCTGGGCACCGCCGCCGAATGCTTCGACGAGCTTGGCGACCGGTCGGCGCGCTTCGAGAGCCTGGCGCGGCGCGCGACGGCCGCGCTCGAAGCCCTGCCGCCCGAGCAGGCGATGGAGGCGGCCGAGGCGCTCGTCGAAGCCGCCGCCGACGACCGCGAACTCGGCATCGCGCTGCGCCTGGTCGGCGCCTGCCACCTGAACGGCGCCCGCTTCGAGCGCGCCGCGCCCGAACTCGAGCGCGCGATCGAGTGCTCCGAGCGCGGCGGCGACCTCGACAGCGCCCGCCATGCGCGCTACCTGCTGGCGCTGACCGTCGTGCAGACCCAGGGCGCCGCGCCGGCGCTCGAACGCATCGAGGCGCTGCTCGAATGGGCCGAGACGCAGCCCGACATCGGCCTGCGCCACGCCTTCATCGCCGACCTCGCGATCCTGCTCGACCAGGCCGACCAGCGCCGGCGCGCGCGCCCGCACTTCGAACGCGCGCTGGCGCACTTCGACGCCGTGCGCGCGGTCGGCGACGCCGCGAGCACGCGCATGATGTTCGCACGCAGTCTGGGCCTGCTGGGCGATCTGGCGCAGGCGCGCGTGCTGCTCGAGGCCGCCGAGCGCGAGCGCGAGGCGCTCTCCGAGGGCGCCGGCGGGCAGGGCATCGAGGCGCTCAATCTCGGCCGCGTCTATTGCGAGCTGGGCCACTACGGCGAAGCGCTGCGCCTGCTCGAGCCGACGCGGCAACGGCTGGCCGATGGCGGCGCCAGCATCGTCGGCACCGCGGTCGCGCTGGTGATCGCGCGCGTGCTGCTGCACCTGGGCCAGGGCGCGCGTGCGCAGGCACTGTGCGCCGCGCCGGGCGCCGACGCGCCGTTCCACCAGCGCGCCACCTGGCTCTGGACCTGCGCGCTGCTCGCGCTCGACCGCCCGGCCGAGCGCGCGCGCCTGCTCGGCGAGGCCGAGCGCGAGTTCGAGCGCACCGATCTGCCGTTCGTGCGCCTGCCGATCCAGTTCGATCGGCTCGGCAGCGAGGCCGCCGGTGGCGCGGCCGACGGTGCGGCCGGTGCTGCGGCGATTGCGGCCTGCCGCGCGCTGATCAACGAATGCGAGCGCCGCGAACTGCCGGCGCCGCAGATGCTCGGGCGCGCGCGGCTCGCCCAGCTGCTGCTCGCGCAGCGCGAGTTAGACACCGCGGTCACCGTCGTGCACGGGCTGCAGGCCGATCTGGCGCACTGCCATCCGGTGGGCATGTACCTGCCCGAGCTGCACTGGATCTGCCATCGGGTCGCTCTCGAAGCGGGCGATGCGGCCTTCGCCGCGCGGTGCCTCGACGCCGCGGTGCGCTGGATCCGCGACACCGCGCTGCCGCATGTGCCCGCGCCGTACCGCGACAGCTTCGCCCGGCGCCAGCCGATCAACCGGCGCATCCTGGCGGCGGCCGCGTTGCTCTGAATGCTCCGCGGCCCGCGGTAACGGCCGGGTAACGACAGGCGCATAGGCTTGCAGCGAGTGACAGGCGCTTGTTCGGTCTGTCGCCGCCGCGGGTCAACGAGGGAGGCGAGCATGCGGCCAGTGGGCCAGGGAGTCGTGATGCCGGTGGCCGCAGTGGCGCTGGCGCTTGCCGGCGTCGGCCTGGCGCTGCTGTGGCCGCGCCGCGCTCCGAGCCTGTATTACCTCGATCACCGTGCCCAGCCGCGCGGGCCGATTGACCGCGGCCGGTTGCGCGCGATGCTGGCCGACGGCCGGCTCACGCCGGATGCGCCGGTCTCGCTTGACGGCTCGGACGATTGGCGCGCCGCGATCCACTGGATCGGACGCGGTCGCCACCACTGAGCAAGGAGGGAACCCTGTGGATCGTCGAAACATCTTGAGGTCGCGAATCGCCGCCGGCTGCACCCTGATCGGCGCCGCGCTGCTGGCGCATGCCGCCGACCCGGAAGCGGTGCGCCTGAACCCGATGACGCCCTACGATCGCAGCACGCAACAGCAGCAGCTCTACGACCAGCAACAGCAGAACGCGCGCCAGCAGCAGCAACTGCAGCAGCAGCGGCAGGACCAGCTCTACGACGATGCCGCGCGCCAGCAGCAGGCGCGCCAGCAGGGCGACATCGCGCAGGGCCAGGCGGTGCTGCGCAGCTGGCAGCAGCGCCCGCCGCTGGCGGCCGACAAGAACCCGCTGCTCGGCCGCTGGAATTCATTGGGCTCGGCCGGGGCGAAGCGCTCGGCGCCGGGGGTCAGCCCCGAGATGGCCCAGCTCGTGAACGGGTTGCTCGGCGGCATCACCGGCGGCATGTGCGACTCGATGCTCGGCCGCGGGCTGATCGAGTTTCGGCCGAATGCGGTGGTGGCGATCGGCGCCGGCGGCCGCGAGCGCGTGATGTACCGCGCCGAGTACCGCGGCGGCGGCTCGCGCGTGGTCGTGCTGCCGCAGGCCGGGCAATCTTTCACCCACATGATCATCGACTTCGACGGTCGCGATCACGCCAGCGTCGCGGCGGTCGGCTGCGGGCTGACGCGCGTCGGCGGTGCGGCCGCGGCCGGGAGCACGCTGGCGCAGTCCGCGCCGGCACGCTGGGACTTGCTCGGAAGCACAGCGGCGAACGGCGGGATGGATGTCTATGTCGCGCGCTCGACGATCCGCAAGACCGGCAGCACGGCGCAGATGACCGACCTGTACGACTTCAAGACGGTCCAGTTCTTCGAGGGTCGGCGCTATTTGTCGGCGCGCAACGAGCACGAATACGACTGCGCGCGCGATCGCATGCGCCTGGTCGGGACGATCGGCTACTCGGACCACATGGGCCAGGGCTCGGTCATCGCCTCCGACGGCGTCGCGATGGCGTGGGAGCGCGTTCCACCGAACGGCCCGATCCGCGAGCACTGGACGATCGCCTGCGCGAAGCCGTGACGCAGGCTCAGCCCGCCAGCATTCCCTTCGTCTCGATGAAGCGCACCACCTCGGCCAGCCCGGCGTTCGTCTTCAGGTTGCTCATCACAAAGGGGCGAGCGCCGCGCATGCGCTTCGTGTCGGCCGCCATCACGTCCAGGTTCGCGCCGACATAGGGCGCGAGGTCGGTCTTGTTGATCACGAACAGATCGCTCTTCGTGATGCCCGGCCCGCCCTTGCGCGGGATCTTCTCGCCGGCGGCGACGTCGATCACGTAGATCGTCAGGTCGCTGAGTTCGGGGCTGAAGGTCGCAGCGAGGTTGTCGCCGCCGCTCTCGATGAACACGATGTCGGCGTTCGGGAACTTCTCGAGCATCCGGTCGACGGCCTCGAGGTTGATCGAGGCGTCTTCGCGGATCGCGGTGTGCGGGCAGCCGCCGGTCTCGACCCCCATGATGCGTTCGGCCTCGAGCGCGCCGGCCACCGTCAGCAGGCGCTGGTCTTCCTTGGTGTAGATGTCGTTGGTGATGGCGATGATGTCGAGGTTGTCGCGGAAGGTCTTGCACAGCGATTCCATCAGCGCGGTCTTGCCGGAGCCGACCGGTCCGCCGATGCCGACGCGCAAGGGGCCATGGGACGTACGTGTCATGAGCGGAACAGCCTCGTGTATTGTGTTTCATGGCGCATGGCCGCGATATCCGACCGGAACGCGGCGCCGCCGAGATCGTCCAAAGTCGCATGCTGCGCTTCGCGCGCAAGCTTCCGTGTCTCGGGCAACAGCGCCGCGATCGCGCGCTGGCCATCCGAATGGCCGAGCGCGCTGAGACGGATCGTGGCGGAGACGAGTGTCTGCACCAGGGCGAGGCTGAAGGCTTCGAGCGAAGTCCGAAGCGCGATGCCATGCCCCGCAGCGGCCGTGGCAACAGCTACGGGATAA
>DATMIN010000136.1:0-11836 GCA_035554275.1 Burkholderiaceae bacterium | reverse complement strand
GCGCCGCGTGGTCGCCGCGGTCGGTGCGGGCTTCGTGGCCCAGTTCCTGGGCGTCGCGCAGCAGCGCATGGGAGGCGTCGTCGTGCTTCATCGTGACCTCGGTGTCGGAGTGTCAGACGCCCAGCGCCCGGTTCGCCTGCTCGAGCGCCGAGACGCCGCCGCCCTGCGCCGCCGCGGCGCGTTCGCGCTCGAGGTTGCGTTCGAGCTGCGACTTCGCGGCGCGGTACTGCTTCGGCCACTCGACTTCGGTGTAGCCGATCTTGGCCGACTCGAGCAGCGTCCAGGCCGGATTCGCCAGGTGCGGCCGGGCCACCGCGCACAGGTCGGCGCGGCCCGCGGCGATGATGCTGTTGACGTGGTCGGCCTCGCTGATTGCACCGACCGCGATCGTCGCGATACCGGCCTCGTTGCGGATGCGGTCGGCGAACGGCGTCTGGTACATGCGCCCGTAGACCGGCTTCGCGAGCGCGCTGACCTGGCCCGACGAGCAGTCGATCAGGTCGGCGCCGGCGGCCTTGAACGCGCGCGCGATCTCGACCGCGTCGACGGGTTCGATGCCGCCCTCGACCCAGTCGTGCGCCGAGATGCGCACCGACATCGGCCGATCCGCCGGCCACGCCGCACGCATCGCCGCGAACACCTCGAGCGGGTAGCGCAGACGATTCTCGAGCGTGCCGCCGTACTCGTCGTCGCGGTGATTCGTCAGCGGCGAGATGAATGACGACAGCAGGTAGCCGTGTGCGCAATGCAGCTCGAGCCAGTCGACGCCGGCCTGCGCGGCCCAGTGCGTGGCGCGGACGAAATCGGCGCTGACGCGGTCCATGTCGGCACGCGTCATCGCGGCCGAGAGCTGGCTCACGCCATCGAGGTACTGCTGGCGCGACGCCGAGAGCAGCGGCCACTCCTGCCCGGAGGCTAGCGGCTGGTCGATGCCTTCCCACGCGACGCGGGTCGCGCCTTTCGCGCCGGCGTGGCCGAGCTGCATCGCGAACTTCGCGTCGCTGTGGGCATGGATCCAGTCGGCGATGCGCTTCCAGGCGTGGAACTGCGCCTCGTCGTACAGGCCCGGGCAGGCCGGCGTGATGCGCGCGTCGGCGCTGACGCAGGTCATCTCGGCGAACACCATCGCGGCGCCGCCGAGCGCGCGCGCGCCGAGGTGCACGAGGTGATAGTCGCTCGGCACGCCGTCAACCGCGCTGTACTGCGCCATCGGCGAGACGACGACGCGGTTCTTCAGCGTCAGGCCGCGCACCGTGAACGGCGTGAACATCGGCGGCGGAGGCGCTTCGTCGTCGCGCACTGCGACGCCGGCACGGCGCGCGAACCAGCGCTCGAAGCCTTCGAGCCAGCCGCGGTCGCGCAGCCGCAGGTTCTCGTGCGAGATGCGCTGCGAGCGCGTCAGCATCGAGTACATGAACTGCTCGGGCGGCAGCGTGTCGGCGTAGCGTTCGCCGACGGCCTCGAACCACTCCATCGCGTTCCACGCCGCGTTCTGCAGGCGCAGCACGTCGACGCGGCGCAGCGCCTCGTACTCGGCCAGCGGCTCGGGCAGGTGCTGCGCGACGTCGGCGCTCTCGTGACCGAAGCGGTCGAACTGGCGCGCCAGCTCGATCGCGTCTTCGATCGCCAGCTTGGTGCCGGAGCCGATCGCGAAGTGCGCCGTATGCACCGCGTCACCCATCAGCACGACGTGGCTGCGGCCGTTGAAGAGCCACCACTGCGCGCAGGCGACGTGCTGGAAGTTGAGCCAGGCCGAGCCGCGCAGGTGGCGCGCGTTGCTCATCAGGCGGTGGCCGTGCAGGTGCGGCTCGAACAGCTTCTCGCAGAACGCGACCGAATCGTCGACGTCGAGCCGGTCGAGGCCGTGCGCCTTCCAGACGCGCTCGGGCGTCTCGACGATGAAGGTCGTGGTGCGGTCGTCGAACTGGTAGACGTGGGCCTGGAACCAGCCGTGCTCGGTCTTGACGAAGCTGAAGTTGAACGCGTCGTAGCGCCGTGTCGTGCCGAGCCAGATGAAGCGGTTCGGCCGCGTCACCACGTCGGGCCTGAACACCTCGGCGTGGCGGCGCCGGATCTTCGAGTTCACGCCGTCGCAGGCGACGATCAGGTCGGCGTCGGGAAAGTCGGCGTCGGAGTCGACCTCGGTCTTGAAGCGCAGCACGACGCCGAGTTCTTCACAGCGCTGCTGCAGGATGTTGAGCAGGCGCTTGCGGCCGATGCCGACGAAGCCGTGGCCGCCGCTGCGGATCGTGCGGCCCTTGAACTCGAGCTCGATGTCGTCCCAGTGGTTGAAGGCCTGCTCGATGCGCTCGGCGGTGGGCTCGTCGCACGGCCGCATGTTGGCGAGCGTGGCATCGGAGAACACGACGCCCCAGCCGAACGTGTCGTAGGGCTGGTTGCGCTCGACCACCGTGATGTCGTGCGCCGGGTGGCGCTTCTTCATCAGCAGCGCGAAGTACAGGCCGGCGGGGCCGCCGCCGATGCAGACAATCTTCAAATCTCGCTCCACGCGGCAACGTCGTGCCGCGGGCGCAGTGTGATCCGAGATAGTTTAGATGGCAAGCGATCGGCGCACCCGGCGCCGCATCGCGAAGCTCAGGCGCCGGCCAGCGGGCGGTGCCGCAGCCCCTCGAGCGTGCGCTCGAGGAAGCAGATCGCCAGTGCCCTGGCGGCGTTGTGCTGCGCGTCGGGGGCTTCGTCTTCGGCCAGCCACACCGTGATGTTCATCCGGTTCGATTGGCCGCTGGGCAACTGGTCGTCGACGATCTCGATCGTCGCCGGGACGGTCAGGTTCAATGCCATGGCGACGCTCTCCCGTGGATCGAATGGTGTGTTGTCGGATGACCGGCGCCCGGCGTGGCCGTGGCCATGTGGTCGTCGATGACATCGTCGGGCCACTGCGATGCGATCTCGCGCTCGGTCGCGGCGAGTTCACCGGCCAGACGGTCGATGCGCGTGCTGTGCCACGGGCGCGCGTTGTACGCAATGGACAGTTCCTGCTGAAGCCGGAAATAGCGGCCCATCAATTGCTCGATGCTCATCGGTACAACTCCTGATTGCGAATGAGAAAAGTGTCGCGTCGGCGCCGCGCTGTCTTTGTCAGACAACGCCGCATTCGCGTACCGGCGCCGAGGAAGACGCGTTGCCGCCGTGTGAAACGCGGGGCGGCGCCCGATATCATTCACAACCCCTGTAGCCGGTTTGCGGAACGCAGGACAACCACCAAGGAGTTAAGACGATGAAGAAGCTACTGATGGCTCTGGCCATTGCCCTGATCGGCACCGCCAGCCACGCCCAGACCGGCGCCGCCGTGAAGGAAACCGGCAAGGCCGTCGCCGAGAAGGCGAAGGAAGGCAAGGAAAACGTGCAGGCCGCCGCGAGCAGCGAGCCGAAGAAGTCGGTGCACAAGGCCAAGGCCAAGGCGCACAAGGCCAAGGCCGCGGCGCATGACGAGAAGGCCAAGGCTGCCGGCGACCAGATCGGCAAGTAAGGCGCGACGCCGCGTTCGGACGGCGCTGCCGTCCGGACGATGACTTCCTCTACGGCAGGACTCTGCCGTTGCCTTGCCTTCAATCAAGGGTTGCGTGCGCGCCGGCTTGGAGAACGCGGGCCGGACCGCGCTGCGCGACGTGGTGTGCAGGGCGTCCGTCGCGCGATTCGAGATCGCGCTGCGAGATGTCGAGATCGAGATCGCCGGCTGCTCGGGTAACGGCGCCCGGCCACTGTCAGAGTTGACAGTTGAGGCGCGCCGTTCGCGCGGCTAAGCTATGTCGCATTGACCACGAACCCGCCTTCCTCGAGCATCGTGACGACCCGCGTCGAACGCGGGCGGCTTCGGCCGCGCGCAAGGTCTCGCGGATGACGCCATCGCTGCGGTTCAAGGACTGGCCGCTGCGCGCCAAGATGGCGACGCTGCTGGTGCTCGCCTCGTTGCTCCCGCTCGCGATCTGGGCCTATGTCGATCTGCGCCAAGACCAGGCGCGGCTGCTGGCCGGCATGAAAGACCTGCTCGAGGCCCGCGGCGACCAGATCGTGCGTGAGCTCGACAGCTTCCATCGCGGCTACCAGCGGGCGGTCGGCCAGATGGCGCAGTTCCCCGATCCCGCCGCGTACTGCAGGGCGTCCCCCGAGCGCCGCGTCGTCCGCCACGACGCGATGCTGGGTTTCCTGTCGGCTTACGCCGCCAGCGACGCCGGCATCCGTGGCGCGGCCCTGCTCGACGGCAGCGGGCGCATCATCATCGCGACCGAGCCGCAGTTGACGGGCTTGGACGTATCCGACCGGCCGGTCGTGCGCGCGGTGATGCAGGGCCGCCCGGTCATCTCCGACCTGTTCATCTCGTCGCCGCGCAGCGGCTCGGTGCCGACGATCGCCTACATGGCGCCGATGGCCGATAGCGCCGGCAAGGTGTCGTGCGTCGCCGTGCTGTGGGTGCGTGCGACGGCCCTGTGGAACACCGTCAAGACCTCCAATGCGCTGGCCGGCCCCGGCAGCTTCGCGGTGCTGTTCGACCGCGAAGGCATACGCATCGCACACACCTACAGCGACGAGATCGTCTTCCACCCCGGCGGGCCGCTGGCTCCGGCGACGCTCGAGCGACTCGTCGCCGAGCGCCGTTTCGGCGCTCACACGCGGGCGCTGCTCGAAGACGTGCGGGCGTTCCCGGAGCAGTTCGAGCGCGCGCGAGCCGCGGCCCTCGATCCAGCCGTCTTCCGGGGTTTCGCGCCCGTCAACCGGACCTGGAACTTTGGCGTCGGGCGCCGCTTCGCGACCGTGCCGTGGACGGTGTTCTACATGGTCCCCGAGGCCACCATCGACGCCCAGATCGCGCAGGCGACGCGCGAGCGCCTGCTGCTCGCCGCGGCCATCATCGCCGCGGCCGGCCTCGTCGGGCTGGTGTTCGCGGGCAGCATCCTCAAGCCGATCCGGGCCCTCGGCCGGGCGACCGCGGCGATCGCCGGCGGCGACCTCGCGGCTCGTGTCCAGGGCCGGCGCGGCGACGAGTTGGGCCGGCTCGATGCCAGCTTCAACGCCATGGCCGAACGCATCCAGGCGCAGGCCGCGGCGCTCGAAGAGTCGCGCGACGAACTCGATCGGCAGGTCCGGGAACGCACTGCCGAACTGGCGCGGACGACGCACGAGCTCCAGGCCGATATGGCGCAGCGCTTGCACATGGACAGCGCGCTGCGCGAGCGCGATGCCGCGTTGCACCGTGCCCACGTGATGACGAAGCTGGCCCACGTGATCACACGACCCGACGGCTCGTTCGAAACCTGGTCCGACACCTTGCCGCCGCTGGCCGGGTTGGCGCCCGCCGACATGCCGCCAAGCACGCGCGCCTGGATGGGGCTGCTTCATCCGCAGGATCGCGCGACGTTTCGCGACACCAGCATCCGCGCCGGCGTTACCGGCACGCGCCAGGACGTCGAGTACCGGCTGCTGCGCGCCGACGGCCTGTGGATCCACGTGCGCCAGGTGATCGAGCCGATCCCGGGGCCGGCCGACGCCGACGGCCGGACGCGCTGGTTCAGCACGCTGCAGGACGTGACCGAGCAGAAGCGCGCCGAAGAGGAGCTGCGCGCCAGCGAGGAGCGCACGCGCCTGATCGTCGACACCGCGCTGGATGCGGTGGTCACGATGGACAGCGCGGGCGCGATCACCGGCTGGAGCCCGCAGGCCGAGACCACCTTCGGCTGGCCGCGCAGCGAGGTGCTGGGGCGATCGCTCGCCCAGACGATCATTCCGCCGCATCAGCGCGAGGCTCATCAACGCGGTCTGGCGCGCTATCTCGCCACCGGCGAGGGCGCGGTGCTGAACCGACGCATCGAACTGACAGCCCTGCATCGCGACGGTCGAGAGTTCCCGATCGATCTGTCGATCACGCCGATTCGAAGCGGCGGCGCGACCGGCTTCAGCGCCTTCGTGCGCGACATCAGCGAGCGCAAGCGCACCGACGAGATGCGCATACGGCTGGCCGCCATCATCGAATCGTCCGACGATGCGATCATCAGCAAGACGCTGGACGGCGTGATCACGAGCTGGAACCCCGGCGCGGAAAAGCTGTTCGGCTACCGCGCCGACGAGGCCATCGGTCAGCCGATCCAGATGCTGATTCCGCCCGAGCGCGGCGACGAGGAATCGCAGATCCTGGCGCGCATCGTCCGCGGCGAAGGCGTCGATCACTTCGAGACCGTGCGCTTGCGCAACGACGGCTCGCGCGTCGACGTTTCCGCGACCATATCGCCGATTCGCGACCCGCAGGGGCGGATCGTCGGCGCCTCCAAGATCGCGCGCGACATCACCGAGCGCAAGCTCGCGCAGAACCGGCTGCAGGCCCATCTGGAGCGCCTGGACCTGCTGGACCAGATCACCCGCGCGATCGGCGAGCGGCAGGATCTGCAAAGCATCTACCAGGTCGCGATCCGCAGCCTCGAGGAGCGCTTGCCGGTGGACTTCGGCTGCGTCTGCCGCTTTGATGCGGTCGACAACACGCTGACGGTCATCCGCGTCGGGGTGCACAGCGAGCCGCTGGCGACGGCGTTGACGATGGGCGAGCAGTCCGGCATCGAGATCGATCAGAACGGCCTGTCGCGCTGCGTGCGCGGCGAGCTGGTCTACGAGCCGGACGTCCAGGCGGTCCCGTTCCCGTTTGCGCAGCGCCTCGCGCGCGGTGGCCTGCGTTCGGTCGTGATGGCGCCGCTGCAGTCGGAGAGCCGTGTGTTCGGCGTCCTGGTGACGGCGCGCCGGCTGCCCGAGTCCTTCAGCAGCGGCGACTGCGAGTTCCTGCGGCAGCTCAGCGCCCACGTGGCGCTGGCGGCCCAGCAGGCCGAGCTGCACGGCGCCCTGCAGCAGGCCTACGACGACCTGCGCCAGACCCAGCAGACCGTGATGCAGCAGGAGCGGCTGCGCGCGCTCGGCCAGATGGCCAGCGGCATCGCCCACGACATCAACAACGCCATCTCACCGGCGGCGCTGTACACCGAAAGCCTGCTGGAGCGCGAGCCCAACCTGAGCGAACGCGGGCGCGGTTACCTGGTGACGATCGCCCGCGCGATCGACGACGTGGCCGCGACGGTGGCGCGCATGCGCGAGTTCTATCGCCAGGGCGAGCCGCAACTGTTGCTCAAGCCGGTGCGCCTGAACCCGCTGGTGCAGCAGGTGCTGGACCTGACGCGCGCACGCTGGAGCGACATGCCGCAGCAGCGCGGCGCCGTGATCGATCTCCAGACCGACCTGGCGCCGGATCTGCCGGTCATGCTCGGTGCCGAGAGCGAAGTTCGCGAGGCGCTGATCAACCTGGTCTTCAACGCGGTCGATGCCATGCCCGACGGCGGCGTGCTGACGCTGCGCACGCACGGCGTCGAGCGGCCGGGCGTCGAGGCACCCGTGCGCCACGCGGTGGTGGAGGTGACCGACACCGGCGTCGGCATGGACGACGACACGCGGCGACGCTGCCTGGAGCCCTTTTTCACCACCAAGGGCGAGCGCGGGACCGGGCTCGGCCTGGCGATGGTGTACGGCGTCGCGCAACGGCACGGCGCGGAGGTCGAGATCGACAGCCGCGTCGGGCGCGGCACGACGGTGCGCCTGAGCTTCCCGGTTCCGGCGGTCGAGCCGAGCGTGCCGGGGGCGGCGTCGTCGCCGAAGGCACCGGCGTCGCGGCTGCGCATCCTGATCGTCGACGACGACCCGATGCTGCTCAAGTCGCTGGGCGACGCGCTCGGGCTCGACGGCCACATCGTCGTTTCCGCGAACGGCGGCCAGGCCGGCATCGATGCCTTCCGCGCCGCCGGCCCGGCCTTCGATGTCGTCGTCACCGACCTGGGCATGCCTTATGTCGACGGGCGCAAGGTGGCCGAAGCCGTCAAGGCGCACCGCGCGACGATGCCGGTGATCCTGCTCACCGGCTGGGGGCAGCGCCTGGTGGCCGACGGGGAGATTCCGGCGCATGTGGATCGGGTGCTGAGCAAGCCCCCCAAACTGCGAGAGTTGCGCGCCGCGCTGGCCCGGCTGACACTGCGCACCGGCCGGGGCGCCGATGACGAATCGGCACAGGAGGGATCATGACCGAACCCGCTGGCGCACGCCTGCTCATCGTCGATGACGAAGCGGCACAGATGCAGGCCCTTTGCGACACGCTGGAAGAGCAGGGCTACGAGGTCGTCGGATGCAGCAACGGCGAGGCGGCCCTGGCCGCCCTGCGCCGCGCGCCCGTCGACCTGCTGCTGGCCGACCTGATGATGCCCGGCATGAACGGGATCGACCTGCTGCGCGCGGCGCTGGCGCTCGACCCGACGCTGGTCGGCATCATCATGACCGGCGAGGGCACGATCGGCACGGCGGTCGAGGCCATGCAATCCGGCGCGCTGGACTACATCCTCAAGCCGTTCAAGCTGAGCGCGATCCTGCCGGTGCTCGGCCGGGGCCTGGCGATGCGGCGCCTGCGGCTGGAGAACGCCGCGCTCGAGCGGCGCGTGCAGGCGCACGCGGTCGAGCTCGAGACGATCAACCGCGAGCTCGATGCCTTCACGCGATCGGCGTCGCACGACCTGCGCTCGCCGCTGAACGTCGTGATGGGGTTCTCGTCGCTGCTGGTCAGCGACGTGGGCCCGACGATTCCGATCGAACAGCGCAACTGGCTGCTCCAGATCGAGCGCGCCGCCCGCCAGATGTCGGACCTGATCGACGCTCTGATGCGCTTGTCGTTCGTGGGCAAGCAGGCCTTGAACGTGCAGAGCGTGGCGGTCGCCTCGTTGGTGCGCAGCGTCGTCGACGAGTTGCGCGACGAGCACCCGCACCGCAGCGTGAGCGTGCGAGTCGGCGAATTGCCCGAGGCCGTGGCCGACCCGTCACTGCTCAGGCAGGTGTTCGTCAACCTGCTGTCGAACGCCTTCAAGTACACGCGCAAAGTCGAGCAGGCCGAGATCGACGTGGCTTGCGAACAGCAAGGCGACGAGGCGGTGTTCCAGGTGCGCGACAACGGCTCAGGCTTTGACATGGCGCACGCCGACCGGCTGTTTCAGGCGTTTCAGCGCTTTCACACCGGCGACCAGTTCGAAGGCAGCGGGGTCGGGCTGTCGATCGTGCAGCGCATCGTGCAACGCCACGGTGGCCGCATCTGGGCGCAGGCGGCGCTCGGAGAGGGCGCGAGCTTCTACTTCACGCTCGGCGCGATGCACGCGTCAGCGCCAAGCGCCAGCGCCGGACACGATTGAAGGCGGCGCCGCTGCGCGCGCTGTCGTCAGGCCGACAACCACGGCGCCTGCGACACATCGATGTCGAAGCCCATCAGCACGCTGGCCAGCTCCAGCGTGCGCCACAGCGCCGGCGGCATCTGCATGATCTGCTCGGGCGTGCGCGCCTGCGCGATCCAGGCGCCGATCTCGGCGTGTTGGGCGGCGGTCAGCAGGTTCAGGGTCAGCATCTCGTCCAGGGTCTGCATGGCCGGTCGTCCTTTTCAAACGTCGGAAGGCGGGCGGTCAATCCGCGGCGATCAGGTGGCGCACCGTGTCGGCGACGCGCGCGGCGTCGACCCCGAAGAAGCGGCGCAGCTCGGCTCGAGTATCGCTGCGCCCGAACCCGTCGGTGCCGAGCGTGGCGAAGCGGCGGCCCGCGGGCATGAAGGCGCGCACGCTTTCCGGGACTGCGCGCACGTAGTCGGTCGCGGCGACGATCGGCCCGCCGCTGCGCGCCAGCAGCGCCGCGACGAACGGCGCGCGCACGTCGCTGCCGTGCAGGGCCGAGCGCTCGCACGCGACGCCGTCGCGCGCCAGCTCGCTCCAGCTGGTGACGCTGAACACGTCGACCGTCAGCCCCTCGGCGGCGAGCTGCTGCGCCGCGCGGATCACCTCGGTGAGGATCGCGCCCGAGCCGAGCAGCGTCGCATCGCCCGGCCCGCGCCCTTCGCCGTAGCGGGCGAAGTGGTAGCCGCCGCGCAGCACGTCGGCGTGCACGTCGGGGCGCAGCGTCGGCTGCGCGTAGTTCTCGTTCATCAGCGTGACGTAGTAGAAAACGTCGAGCTGCTCGACCAGCATTTCGCGGATGCCGGCATCGACGATCACCGCCAGCTCGCCGGCGAACGCCGGGTCGTAGGCCTTGCAGTTCGGGATCGTCGCGGCCACCAGGTGGCTGGTGCCGTCCTGATGCTGCAGGCCTTCGCCGCCGAGCGTGGTGCGGCCCGAGGTGGCGCCGAGCAGGAAGCCGCGCGCGCGCTGGTCGGCGGCAGCCCAGATCTGGTCGCCGACGCGCTGGAACCCGAACATCGAGTAGTAGATGTAGAACGGCAGCATCGCCAGGCCGTGCACGCTGTAGCTGGTGGCCGCGGCCGTCCAGCTCGCCAGCGCGCCGGCTTCGCTGATGCCTTCCTCGAGGATCTGCCCGTCGGTCGCCTCGCGGTAGCTGAGGATGCTGTCGATGTCTTCGGGCGCGTAGCGCTGGCCCACGCTCGAGTAGATGCCGACCTGCTTGAACAGATTCGCCATGCCGAAGGTGCGCGCCTCGTCGGCGACGATCGGCACGACGCGCGGGCCGAGCGACGGATCCTTCATCAGCGCGCCGAGCAGGCGCACGAAGGCCATCGTCGTGCTCATCTCCTTGCCGTCGGCGGCGAGCGCGAAGGGCGCGTAGCTGCCGATCTCGGGCTTGGGCACGACGGCGCACGCGGTCTCGCGCTTAGGCATCGAGCCGCCGAGCGCGGCGCGGTGCGCGCGCAGGTAGTGCATCTCGGGGCTCGCGGCGTCGGGCTTGACGAATGCGAGCGACGTCGCCTGCTCATCGGTCAGCGGCAGGTTGAAGCGGTTGCGAAAGCCGATCAGGTCGGCGCTCTCGAACTTCTTGTGCGAGTGCGTCGTCATCCGACCCTGGCCGGCGCCCATGCCGTAGCCCTTCTTGGTGTGCGCGAGGATCACCGTCGGCTGGCCGCGGTGCGCCGCGGCGGCGGCGTAGGCGGCGTGGATCTTCACGACATCGTGGCCGCCGCGCTTCAGGCGATCGATCTGCTCGTCGGTCATGCCTTGCGCCAGCTGCTGCAGCGTGGGCGACTGGCCGAAGAAGTTGTCGCGGTTGTAGCGGCCGTCCTTGGCCGCGAAGGTCTGCATCTGGCCGTCGACGGTCTGCGCGAAGGTGCGTGCCAGCGCGCCGGTCAGGTCGCGCGCGAACAGGCCGTCCCAGTCGCTGCCCCAGATCAGCTTGATCACGTTCCAGCCGGCGCCGGCGAACAGCTTCTCGAGCTCGTCGATGATCCGGCCGTTGCCGCGCACCGGGCCGTCGAGACGCTGCAGGTTGCAGTTGACGACCCAAACCAGGTTGTCGAGCTTCTCGCGCGCGGCCAGCGTCAGCGCGCTCATCGACTCGGGCTCGTCCATCTCGCCGTCGCCGAACACGCCCCAGACTTTTCGACCTTCGCAGTTCTGCAACTGGCGGTGCGTCAGGTAGCGCATGAAGCGCGCGTGGTAGATCGAGCTGATCGGGCCGATGCCCATCGAGCCGGTCGGGAACTGCCAGAAGTCCGGCATCAGCATCGGGTGCGGGTAGCTGCTCAGGCCGCGCGCGCCTGACCCTTGCGCGAACGCCGGCGCGCGCAACTCCTGGCGGTAGTGCGCGAGGTCGTCTTCGCTCAGGCGCCCTTCGAGGAAAGCGCGCGCGTAGACGCCGGGCGCGCTGTGCGGCTGGAAGAACACCAGGTCGCCGCCGTGCGTCGGCGTGCGGGCGTGGAAGAAGTGGTTGAAGCCGGTCTCGAACAGGTCGGCCGCGCTCGCGTAGCTGGCGATGTGGCCGCCGAGCTCGCCGTAGCTCGCGTTGGCGCGCACCACCATCGCCAGCGCGTTCCAGCGCATCA
>DATMIN010000135.1:0-2288 GCA_035554275.1 Burkholderiaceae bacterium | reverse complement strand
GGCCGAAGCTGATCGTCGCCGACGAGCCGGTCAGCGCGCTCGACGTGTCGGTGCAGGCGCAGGTGCTGAACCTGCTGGCCGATCTGCAGCAGCAGTTCGGCGTCACCTACCTGTTCATCAGCCACGACCTCGCGGTCGTCGACCACGTCTGCGACGAGGTCGCGGTGATGCGCGCCGGGCTGATCGTCGAGCACGGCCCGACCGATCAGGTGCTGCGCAAGCCGCAGCACGAGTACACCCGCGCGCTGCTCTCGGCGGTACCCGAGGCGCCATCCGCTAGAGTGCACACGAATCTCTCTGCCCAGGAGTCAGCCCGATGACGCTCTCGCCCCGCCGCCCCCTCTCCGTCGCGTCCGTCGCGCTGGCCGCAGCCGCTGTCGCCGCCGCGGCGCTCGCCGCCCCGGCCGCGCAGGCCCAGGCGCGCAAGGACAGCGTCGTGCTCGGCATGGTCCTCGAGCCCGCACCGGGCCTGGACCCGACGATGGCCTCGGCCGCGGCGATCGGCGAGGTCGTGCACTACAACGTGCTCGAGGGCCTGACCAAGATCAACATGGACGGCGCGGTCGCGCCGCTGCTGGCCGAGAGCTGGAGCATCGACCCCGACGGCAAGAGCTACACCTTCCGGCTGAAGAAGGGCGTGAAGTTCAGCGACGGCGAGGCGTTCGATTCGAGCGACGTGAAGTTCACGTTCGAGCGCGCCAAGGCGGCCGGCTCGACCAACAAGGCGAAGAAGGCGGTGTTCGACAACATCAGCCGCATCGATACGCCCGATGCCGCCACCGTGATCGTGGTACTGATGCAGCCCGACGGCAACTTCCTGTTCCGCATGGGCGAGAACACCGCGGTGATTCTCGACCCGAAGAGCGCCGCGACGACCGCCACGAAGCCGGTCGGCACCGGCCCGTTCGTGCTCGAAAACTGGGCCAAGGGCTCGGCGATCACGCTGACGAAGAACGATGGCTACCGCGGCGCGGCGGCGGTGAAGATGAAGAAGGTCACGATCCGCTTCATCAGCGACCCGGCGGCGCAGGTCGCAGCACTCTTGTCGGGCGACGTCGACGGCATCCCGCGCGGCATCTCGCCGCAGAACCTGAAGCCGTTTCAGGGCAATGCCGCGTTCACCGTCGTGCCGGGCGGCACCGAGGGCAAGACGATCGTCAGCATCAACAACAAGAAGAAGCCGTTCGACGACGTGCGCGTGCGCCGCGCGATCGCCGCGGCGATCGACCGCAAGGCGGTGATCGACGGCACACAGGAAGGCCTGGCCAAGCCGATCGGCAGCCACATGGTGCCGAGCGACGCCGGCTATGTCGACCTCACCGGCGCGAACCCGTACGACCCCGAGAAGGCGAAGGCGCTGCTGAAGGAGGCGGGCGTCGCGACGCCGCTGAACGTGACGCTGACGCTGCCGCCGCCCGAATACGCGCGCAAGGGCGGCGAGATCGTCGCGGCGCAGCTCGCGAAGGTCGGCATCGTCGCGAAGATCGAGAACGTCGAGTGGGCGCAGTGGCTGTCGGGCGCGTTCAAGGGCAACTTCGACCTGACGATGATCAGCCACGTCGAGCCGCTCGACTTCGACCGCTACGCCGACCCGGCCTACTACTTCGGCTACAACTCGAAGGCCTACGGCGACCTGCTCGCAAAGTACAACGGCACGACCGACCCGAAGGGCCGCCTGAAGCTGCTCGGCGACATCCAGCGCCAGCTCGCGACCGACTCGGTCAACGTCTATCTCTACCAGCTGCCGCAGTTTGCGGTCGCGAAGAAGCAGCTGAAGGGCCTGTGGAGCAGCTCGCCGATCTTCGCGAACGATCTCGCGGCGCTGAGCTGGCAGTGAGGCAGGCGACGCGATGGCGGATGGCCTTCATGCGCTGAGTGCGGTCGACATGCTCGCCGGCTACCGCGCCGGCGCGTTCTCGCCGCTCGATGTCACGCGCGCGGTGCTCGCCCACATCGCCGCGTGGGAGCCGCACCTGCACGCGACCTACGCGCTCGATGCCGACGCCGCGCTCGCGCAGGCCGCAGCGTCGACGGCGCGTTGGTCGAGAGGTGAACCGCAGGGCGCGCTCGACGGCGTGCCGGTGACGATCAAGGAGAACATCGCCACGCGCGGCGTGCCGGTGCCGCTCGGCTGCGCCGCAACCGAGCTGGTACCGGCCGAGCGCGACGCGCCACCGGCGGCGCGGCTGCGCGAGGCCGGCGCGGTGATCGTGTGCAAGACGACGATGCCCGACCAGGGCATGTTGTCGTCGGGCCTGTCGAGCTTCCACGCGCTGACGCGCAACCCG
>DATMIN010000134.1:0-4278 GCA_035554275.1 Burkholderiaceae bacterium | reverse complement strand
AAGCCAGTGGGCCGACCACGTCTGCACCGGCAGCAGGCCGCGCGCCATCTTGTGCTCGCCCTGCGCGCCGCCCTCGAAGCGCGCGTAGCGGTTGGCGATGCACCACGCGAGCGGCTGGTAGTAGCAGGCGTCGAAGTGCAGGCACGGGATGTGTTCGAGCGCGCCCCAGTAGCGGCCGAACGCGGTGCGGCGAACGGGATCGATGCCGATCAACGACGCGGCGATGCGCTGGCCGTCGCGCTGCGCCACGAACAAGAGCCAGTTCTCCGGCATCGTGCTGCCCATGCGGGCGAAGAAGTCGCGCGTCAGGTAGGGCTTCGACGCGCCGTGCTCGCGATACGTCTGCGCGTAGCAGCGGTAGAAGAAGCTCCAGTCGTCGGGCGCAATCGCCGCGCCCTCGAGCACCTCGAACGTGACGCCGGCGTCGACGACGCGGCGCCGCTCCTGCTGGATCTTCTTGCGCTTGTCGCGCTGCAGGCTGGCGAGGAAGTCGGCGAAGTCGGCATACGGCGCGGGCTCGCGCTGGGTCCAGTGGAACTGCACGGTGCTGCGCATCATCCAGCCCTCGGCGCTGGCGGCGCGCTGGTCGTCTTCGTCGAGGAACAGCAGGTGCGCCGACGACAGCTTCGCGTTGCTCGCGAGCTGCTGCATCGCGCGCAGCAGCACGCGCCGGCCGGTCGCATCAAGCGCCAGCAGGCGCGGGCCGGGCACCGGCGTGAACGGCACCGCGTCGAGCAGCTTCGGGTAGTAGTGCAGGCCGTGGCGCTGGTAGGCGTCGGCCCAGGCCCAGTCGAACACGTACTCGCCGTACGAATGCGCCTTCACGTACAGCGGGCAGGCCGCGATCAGTGTGTCGCCGTCGAACGCGCAAAGAAACTGCGGCTGCCAGCCGGTCGCCGCGACCGCGCTGCCCGAGGCATGCAGCGCGAACAGATAGGCGTGGCGCATGAACGGCGTGGCGGCGCTCTGCGCGGCGAGCAGCGCGTCCCACGCGGCAGCGTCGATCGCCGCGGGCGAATCGAAAACCCGGATGACATAATCGTTCGAGGCGATGCCGCCCTCGGTGGTTGTCGCGGCCGCATCGCGTCGTCGTTTGCCCGAGCCTTCCGTCATGTCAGCACACGCCCCGGTCAAGGTCGCCTTGGCGCAGATCAACGCCACGGTCGGCGACCTGGCGGGCAACGGCGAGCGCATCGTCGCTGCGGCACGGCGCGCGTATGCGCAGGGTGCGCGGCTGGTGTTGACGCCCGAACTCGGCCTCAGCGGCTACCCGCCCGAAGACCTGCTGCTGCGCCCCGCGTTCATGCTGGCGTGTGCCGAGGCGCTGGCCGACTGCGCGCGCGCGCTGGCCGATCTGCCGGGCTTGTTCGTCGTGGTGGGGCATCCGCATCAGTTCGGTGATCGGGGCGATGTTAGGTCGAACTCGGTTTCCGTGCCGCAGCGGCACAACGCGGCGTCGGTGCTCAGCGAGGGCCGCGTGCTCGCGACCTACTGCAAGCGCGAGCTGCCCAACTACCAGGTGTTCGACGAGCGCCGCTACTTCGCCTCGGGCCGCGACGCCGGCCAGGGCGCGGTGGTGTTCGAGGTGCAGGGCCTGCGCTTTGGCCTGCTGATCTGCGAGGACGCCTGGTTCGACGAGCCCGGCCGGCTCGCTCAGGCCGCCGGCGCGCAGGTGCTGTGCGTGCTGAACGCGTCGCCGTTCCATCTCGACAAGCTCAGCGAACGCGAGACGCGCATGGCGCAGACGGCGCGCAGCCTGTCGATGCCGCTGCTCTACGCGCACCTGGCCGGCGGCCAGGACGAGGTGGTGTTCGACGGCGCGTCGTTCGCGCTCGACGCCGCCGGCCGCGTGACGGCGCGCGCGCCGATGTTCGACGAGGCGCTGGCGCTGATCGAGGTCGATGCGCAGAGCGCGCGCGGCGCGATCGCCGAGGTGCCGTCGCTCGAGGCGCAGGCCTGGGGCGCGCTGGTCGTCGGCGTGCGCGACTACGTGAACAAGAACGGCTTCCCGGGCGTGATCATCGGCCTGTCGGGCGGCATCGATTCGGCGCTGGTGCTGGCGATCGCGGTCGATGCGCTCGGCGCCGAGCGCGTGCGCACCGTGATGATGCCGTCGCCGTACACCGCCGACATCTCGTGGATCGACGCGCGCGACATGGCGGCTCGCCTCGGCGTGCGCTACGACGAGATCTCGATCGTGCCGATGTTCGAGGACTTCAAGAAGAGCCTGGCCGATGAGTTCGCCGGTCGCGCCGAAGACGCGACAGAGGAGAACATCCAGGCGCGCATCCGCGGCACGCTGCTGATGGCGCTGTCGAACAAGTTCGGGGCTATCGTGCTGACGACCGGCAACAAGAGCGAGATGGCGACCGGCTACTGCACGCTGTACGGCGACATGGCCGGCGGCTTTGCGGTGATCAAGGACGTGGTCAAGACGCTCGTCTACCGGCTGGCGCGCTGGAAGAATGCGCAGGGGCGCGAGGTGATCCCCGAGCGCATCATCACGCGCGCGCCGTCGGCCGAGCTGCGCCCCGACCAGAAAGACCAGGACAGCCTGCCGCCGTACGAGGTGCTCGATGCGATCCTGGCGCGCTACATGGAGCAGGATCAGGGCCTCGACGAAATCGTCGCGGCGGGCTTCGCGCCGGCCGACGTCGAGCGCGTGACGCGCCTGATCAAGGTCAACGAATACAAGCGCCGCCAGGCGCCGGTGGGCATCCGCATCACGCATAGGGCTTTCGGCCGCGACTGGCGTTACCCCATCACTTCGAAGTTCCGCGCGTAAACTAGGCGCGTTCAACGCTGCAGGAGTACCGCCATGAAGCAGATCACCGCGATCGTGAAGCCGTTCAAGCTCGAAGAGGTGCGCGAGGCGCTCGGCCAGGTGGGCGTGACCGGCCTGACGGTGACCGAGGTCAAGGGCTTCGGGCGGCAGAAGGGCCACACCGAGCTGTACCGGGGCGCCGAGTACGTGGTCGACTTCCTGCCGAAGGTGAAGCTCGAGGTGGCGGTGAAAGACGCCGACCTCGACCGCTGCATCGAGGCGATCGTCAAGGCCGCCAAGACCGGCAAGATCGGCGACGGCAAGATTTTCGTCACCTCGATCGATCAGGTCGTGCGCATCCGCACCGGCGAGACCAACGACGAAGCGATCTGAGTCGGCCTCAGATGCGGCGGTAGTCGTCGGGCGCGTCGGCCTGCCGCGCGAGGCGCTCGACCCCATCCAGCAGCGCGGCCGGGTCGATGCCCACCTGCAGCAGATCGGACTGCGCGCGCTCCATGAAGCCTTGCGTGCGGCAACCGTCGAGGAAGCGCACCAGCGCGTCGTAGTAGCCGGCGACGTTGAGCAGCGCGAGCGGCTTGTCGTGGTAGCCGAGCTGGCGCCACGTCCAGACCTCGAACAGTTCCTCGAACGTGCCGATGCCGCCCGGCAGCGCGATGAACGCGTCGCTGCGCTCGGCCATCAGCGTCTTGCGCTGGTGCATCGTCTCGACGACGTGCAGTTCGGTCAGGCCGCGATGGCCGAGCTCGCGCGCCATCAGCGATTCGGGGATCACGCCGATCACCTCGGCACCGGCGTCGAGCGCGGCGTCGGCGACCACGCCCATCAGCCCGGCCCGGCCGCCGCCGTAGACGAGGCGCCAGCCGCGCCGGCCGATCTCGGCACCGACGGCGCGCGCCGCCTCGGCATAGGCCGGCTGCGCGCCCGCACGCGACCCGCAATAGACGCACAGTGACAGTTTGCTGGGCATCGGTGACCCCTAGCGAACGAAACGCTGGCACAGCGCCGTCAGCCAGACGCCGGCGCACAGCAGCAGCGACAGGAAGACGGCGGCGCTGCCGATGTCCTTGGCGCGCTTCGAGAGTTCGTGCCACTCGAACGACACGCGGTCGATCGCGGCCTCGACGGCCGAATTCAGCAGCTCGACGATCAGTACCAGCGTGACCGAGCCGGCCAGCAGCACGACTTCGATCCACGTCCCACCGAGCCAGAACGCCAGCGGCAGCAGCACGACGGCGAGCCAGAACTCCTGCCGGAACGCGCTCTCGCCGGCGTAGGCGATGCGCAGGCCGGTGATCGAGTAGCCGATCGCGCGAACGATTCGATCGACGCCGGTGCGGCCCTTGTGCGGGTTCGTCATGGGGCCGGATTGTGCCTCGCGCCCGCGGCGCGGCCGGGCGCGATCAGGCCGTGGCGCGCGAGCCTTCGCCGTGGAACGCGCGCTCGTCGACGAGGCGCGTGCCGCACAGCGCGTCGTGCCAGAACTGGCGCTGCGG
>DATMIN010000133.1:0-4343 GCA_035554275.1 Burkholderiaceae bacterium | reverse complement strand
GGTCGGCACCAGGTAGTCGGCGAAGGTGCCCGACTGGAAGCTGCCGTCCGCGCCGTAGCGGAATTCCTCGTACAGCGCTGCGCCCACGCCCTGCGCGAAGCCGCCGCGGATCTGCCCGTCGGCGAGCGCCGGGTTCAGCAGCGTGCCGGCATCGTGCGCCGTCACGTAGCGGTCGATGTGCACGCGGCCGGTGTCGCGGTCGACCTCGACGGCGCAGATGTCGAACGCGAACCCGTAGGCGGCGGAGGTGTTGATGCGGTCGCCCGGGTCCGGGGCTTCCAGCGAGGGCGGCGTCCAGAAGGCCGTCTCGCGCAGGCCCGGTTCGACGCCGGCCGGCAGCAGCGCGGGCGCCCAGTGCGGATTGGCCGCCAGCCGCGCGAAAGGCTGGGCTTGGCGCGGGTCGAGGCGCGAGCGAATCTGGCCGGCGGCGAACTCCACATCGCCGGGCTCGCAGCCGAACTGCGCCGCGGCGATGACGGCGAGCTTGGCGCGCAGACGCAGGGCGGCGAGATGCAGCGTGCCGGCCACGGCGCCGGCGAAGCGGCTCGAATAGTTGCCCGCCGCGACCGACCAGGCGTCCTTCTGCGTGTCGAACTCGACGTTGACGGCGATCTGCGCCGGCTCCAGGCCGAACACGTCGGCAACCACCTGGGCGCAGACGGTGCGGTGCCCCTGGCCGGCCGGCGCCGAGGCGATCACCACGTTGATGCTGCCGAGCGGATCGACAGCCACCGTGGCCGCGGCGATGGCGCCGTTCTTCGGGCCGGCCTTGGCGCGGGCTTCGGCCGGCAGCACCGTGGAGATGTAGCCCATGTTCGAGACCGAGGGCTCGACGATCGCCGCGTAGCCGATGCCGTAGAGCCGGCCCTCGGCCCGGGCTTGCCGCTGGCGCGCCTGCAGTTCGGCCAGCCCGCCGTCGCGGCAGGCAAGCTCGAGCGCGAGCGGGTAATTGCCCGAGTCGAGCAGGGCCCCCGCGGCGGCGCGGTAGGGGAACGCGTCGGCCGGGACGAAATTGCGGCGATAGACGGCCAGCGGATCGAGCCCGAGCGTCAGCGCGATGCGCTGCACCAAGCGCTCCAGCGCGAAATAGACCTGCGGCCCGCCGAAGCCGCGCACCAGGCCGGCCGGCGTCTTGTTGGTCAGCACCACGCGGTTGCGCACCGTGAGGTGCTCGATCGCGTAGGCGCCGGTCAGGCAGCCGTGCATGCGGTAGAAGGTTGCCGGCTCGGGCGCGCGCAGGTAGCCGCCGCAGTCGTCGAACTGGTCGTAGGCGAGCGCGATGATGCGGCCGTCGGCCTCGACCGCCGCCTCGAGCGTCGCGAGCCGGCCGGTCGCGGAGGTGGCGGCGCTCAGGTGCTCGAGCCGGTCCTCGACCCACTTGACCGGCGCGCCGGCCTTGCGCGAGGCCAGGCACATCAGCACCACCGACTGGAACACCGCCTGCTTGACGCCGAAGCTGCCGCCCGAGTCGGGGAAGGTGCGGTGGCGCAGCCGGTTGCCGCTGGTCTGGAGCGCCAGCGCCATCACCGTGTGCATCGAGAACGGCCCCATGAAGTTGGAGCGCACGTCGTAGCCGTCCTCGGCCGCCAGATGCTCGGCGATCACGACCGCGCCCTCGATCGGCGTACAGGAATTGCGCGGGTACTCGACGGTGATCGCGATGCGGCGCGGCGCCGCGGCGAAGGCGGCTTCGGGCTCGCCGTAGCGGAAGCTCCGGTCGCTGACGACGTTGCTGCCCACCGCCTCGTGCAGCACCGGCGCATCGGCCGCCGCGGCCGCGGCGATGTCGACGACGGCCGGCAGCGGCTCGTAGTCGACCTCGATCAGATCGAGTGCATCCTCGGCCAGGTAGCGGTTCTCGGCGACGACGACCGCGACCGGCTCGCCGACGTAGCGCACGCGGTCGACGGCGAGCGACCAGTGCGCCATCGGCGCCTTGACGCCGACCACGAAGGGCTTGGACCACGCCGCGACCTCGTCGCGCGTCAGCACGGCGCGCACCCCCGGCGCCGCGGCGGCGCGCTCGGTGCGCAGCGCGACCAGCCGTGCATGCGGATGCGGCGAGCGCAGCACCGCCGCGTGCAGCGTGCCGGGCCGCACACCGACATCGTCGCCGTACTGCGCGCGGCCGGACACCAGCGCGGCGTCCTCGACACGCTCGGCCCGGCGGCCGAGGTGCGGCCGCGTGGCGACGAAGGGTGGGTCGAGTTTCACCGGGTGTCGCCCGACGTGCGCAGGCGGGGGTCCATCAGTCCGCCTGGATGCCGGCCTTCTTGATGACGGCGGACCACTTGGCGTCCTGCTTCTCGAAGTAGGCTTTGAACGCGCCGACCGAGCCGCCGAGCGGCCGCACGCCCTGCTGCGCGAAGACCTGCTTCACGTCGTCGGCAGCCAGGGCCTGGTTGAGGGCGGCGTTGAGCTTGGCGATGATCGGCGCCGGCGTGCCGGCTGGGGCCGCCAGGCCGTACCACACGGCCACCTCGAAGCCGGGATAGCCCTGTTCGGCCACGGTCGGCAGGTCCGGCAGCTCGGCCAGGCGCTGCTCACTCGTCACGCCGAGCGCGCGCATGCGGCCCGACTTGACGTGCGGCAGCGCGTTGGGGAGGTTGTCGAACATCACATCGACCTGGCCGCCGAGCAGGTCGGTGACCATCGGCGCACTGCCCTTGTAGGGGATGTGGTTCAGGTTCGTGCCCGTCACGCTCTTGAAGTACTCCATCGCGAGGTGCAGCGACGTGCCGTTGCCCGCGGAGGCGTAGCTGAGCTTGCCTGGGTTGGCCTTGGCGGCATCGACCAGATCCTTCACCGTCTTGATCGGCGAGGCGGCGTTCACGAGCAGCAGGTTGGGCGTCTGGCCCGCGGCGATGATCGGCGCGAACGACGTGCGCGAGTCGTAGTTGATCTTCGCTTGCAGATGCTGGTTGACGACCAGCGGGAAGCCGACCACCGTCAACGTGTAGCCGTCGGGCGGCGCCTTCGCGCCCGCTTCGGTGCCGAGCATGGTGCCGGCGCCCGGCTTGTTGTCGACGATGAACGGCTGGCCCCAGGCGTCCTGCAGCTTGCGGCCGAAGATCCGCGCCATCGTGTCGTTGAAGCCGCCCGGGGGGTAGGGCACGATGATCTTGACGGCCTTGTCG
The DNA here is from genome assembly GCA_035554275.1 of Burkholderiaceae bacterium. Classification (GTDB taxonomy): domain Bacteria; phylum Pseudomonadota; class Gammaproteobacteria; order Burkholderiales; family Burkholderiaceae_C; genus LMDS01. Next base: position 1,206 of record DATMIN010000133.1, on the reverse strand, counting down.
GGGTAGCCCCCCGCCGGGTCGGCGGCCTGCGCCGGCAGCGTGACGGCCAGGGCGGCCAGGGCGGCCGCGAACAGGGAGCGGCGAGTCGTGAGGATCATGGGTTTATCTCCTTTTTGCATTTGGTGGTGAGGCGCGACGGCTTCAGACGGTGCCGGCGTTCTGGTAGATGTGCTTGATCTCCTGGAAGTCGATCAGCGCATCGTAGCCGTGCAGGCGGCCGATGCCGCTCTTGCGGTATCCGCCGGTCTCGGCCTCGGCAAACAGCTTGTTGTGATCGTTGATCCAGACCGTGCCGTTGCGCAGCGCGCGGGCGACGCGCAGGGCGCGGGCGCCGTCGTGGGTCCAGACGCTGGCCGAGAGGCCGAACTCGGTGTGGTTCGCGCGCGCCACGGCGTCACGCTCGTCCTCGAAGCGCTCGATGACGAGCAGCGGGCCGAAGATTTCTTCCTGCACGAAGAAGGCGCTGGTGTCACGGTGTGCAACGAGGGTCGGCGTCAGAAAGGCGCCCGTGGCGGGCCGGCCGCGCAGTACCACCTCGTCGGCGGCGTCCATCGCGTCCTGGATGCGGGCGCCGACGCTCGCGGCGGCGGCCGGGTCGATCAGCGGGCCGATCTGCATGCCGGCGCCCAGGCCATCGCCAACCTTGAGCGCGGCGAGCGCGCTGGCGAGCGCGGTCTTCATCGCCTCGTAGCGGCTCGCGTGCACGAGCACGCGGCGCGCCGCGGTGCACTGCTGGCCGCTGATGATGGTCGCGGCCTGCGCGAGGGCCGGCGCGACGCGTTGCACGTCGACGTCGTCGAAGACGAGGCAGCAGCTCTTGCCGCCGAGCTCGAGCGACAGTTTTTTCATCGTGCGCGCGGCATCGGCCATGATGCGCTGGCCGGTCGCGTTGGAGCCGGTGAAGCTGATCACGTCGACCTGGTCCGACGCCACCAGCGCCGCGGCCACCTCGTGGCCCGTCTCGCTGACGACATTGACGACGCCGGCCGGCAGCTCGGGCACCGCAGCGAGTTCGCGCAGCACCGCGGCGTTGATCAGCGCCGTCTGCGGCGCGGGCTTGACGACGGCGGTGCAGCCGGCGGCCAGCGCCGGGGTCAGCGAGCGGATCAGCAGCACCACCGGCGCGTTCCACGGCACGATGATGCCGGCCACGCCGGCCGGCTCCTTCAGCAGCGTCGAAAAGCAGCCCGGCTCGACCTCGAACAC